>JAKALI010000435.1 GCA_021813195.1 Pseudomonadota bacterium | reverse complement strand
GCAACCCAGATCTTGCAGCAAAATCAACGTCTCACCCGCGATCGTGCTGATCACGGGCAGGTCGGCGCGTCTGGTCAAACTCCGCGCGGCCGCAACACCCCAGATCCGGTGAGAAACGCGTCAGGGGCAGCCGCAGGCCGGCGAAGCGAACCCTTGACGCGGTGGGACCTGCAATGCGCTGGTGCGTGGCCGAGGCCGGCGCGGTTGCGGCATCGGCCATGCCGACGGCGGCGTGATGCTGGCATGATCGCCCCTTTCATTGAAGCTTCCTTGTGGGAAACTCCGGACCAGCGGGGGCTGGCCCTCCATCGTTACTGAGCGCTCGGGGTGATGTTGGATGCCTGTTTTCCCTTCGGCCCCTGAGTGATGTTGAAAGCCACCTTCTGGCCTTCCTTCAAGGTTTTGAATCCGCTGATCTGGATCGCGGAAAAATGCGCGAACAGATCCTCGCTCCCATCGTCCGGCGTGATGAAGCCGTACCCTTTTGCATCGTTGAACCACTTCACTGTGCCTGTCGACATGACTTCACCTGATCCTTGTCTCCAATGTCCGGTCCAAACTGGACCCCAGCTTTTTAAGCTAAAAGCATGATCCGGGCGATCTTATACATCAAGCAAGTGACGAAAGCCATATGCGTATTTCGGCGAACGTGACCGCGCATTTCGGTCACCGTGACCGATTGGCTCCGTACGTCGCGTTGGGGAGGCCGGCTGATTTTTCAGAGATTCAAACCGGCATGACGCGCGTGCCCCCCGCCCAGGGCACGAGCAACTCCATTCCGGCACGGTTCAACGTGGCTTGATCGTTTCCTGAATCGTGCTTATTCCGACCGGTTACTCCCATGCAGGGCCGAGCCAATCCAGCGCCTAGCCGCACTCGACGCCCCCACGTCCACTTCGCGCTCCAACAGCGGCCACCGTTCCAATGCCTCATATGCGATCTGGCGTGTATGCCACATCGCCTCACGCACCACCGCAACTATTTCGGCACAGATCTTCGTATCCTCGGTCGCCACCATAGCGATAGCCTGAGAATCGCCAAAGCCGGCGTCGGCCAGCCATCGGCGCAACCGCGCAATCCGTGCGTCGATGAATTCGGCGGCAGGGTCCTGTGCGCTGCCGGATATTGCCTCGCGCATATGCCTCCATGAGTCGATCAAGGCGACGATCTGCTCGAACTCGGAGCACACCTCCACTGCAGAGCAATCGTCCGCTTTTACCCTGGGCAGCGCCGCGAAAATGCCCTCGCGGAGTTGAGCGTCGAAACTGAGGTGGTTGACTCGCAACAGCAACGAAAGCTGCATGGCGGCCTGTTCACCCCATCTCTCGATGACCCCAAGTGCGGCCTCGGCGAGCATCAGCGCTCGGCCCAACTTGCCAATGGCTTCGCCTTGTAGACGCTTTGGATACCCGCTCCCGTCCAGGCGCTCGTGATGCTGCACGACCGCTGCGGCAATCGCCGGGCTGAACAACAGCTCCCGCTGTACGACAAGTTGCGCGGTAAGCGGATGAGCAAGGAGATTGCGTCGGCCCACCACATCGAGGGTTTTGCCGACCTCATAGTGCTCAGGATTTGCGTGCATCATGCCGATGTCGTGCAGTAGCGCCGCCGCAGCCAGCAACTGCAGATCCCTTTCCGTAAGCCGCCCGCAGATACCAATGAACAGAGCAAGAAACGCGCAGCGAAGCGAGTGGTCGTACAAAGCCGCAGCGGTATCTCGGACGACCGTAAGCCGGATCGCGATTGCTGGCGGCAACGGGCACGAACCAAGCGCCTGCCAGAGTCGGGGCGATGCCGGTCCCAGGTGGGCGTCGAAGTGTGACAGCAACGGGAAGCCGGCAACCAGTTCGCGGCATCGTTCGACCATGTCCTTGTGCCCGACAGCATCCTCGCTTGTGACGCACCGGTCGATCGGCTTGGCAAGCTGGTGGCCGAAGAGGCGGTCCAGGATCCGGCTGTCAATTTTTGCCCCGGTATCGAGCAGCTTGATGCCGTTGGCGGTGTAAATCGGCTGCGAAACGACGAGCGCACGTTTATCACCGCACGATGCGAGCGACCTCAGATACTGCTCACCATCCGGTGAGCTGACCGGTGCTTCCTCGGAAGATGCGACCATGGTCCGTGTCATGCCTTTCCTCGCGGTCGCACTCTTGCCCGTACCACGATTGCCCTAGCCGGCGTCGACGGTAACGCGGTTGCGCCCGCCATGCTTCGATGCGTACAGCGCCCGATCGGCCCGCTCGATGAGAAAAGCGACCTTCTCATCTCCGGCCCGCCACGCGGCCACCCCTGCAGATATCGTGATCGACCCGATCGGATCCTCACCCTGGCGTCGACATATTTTCCCCTGCTGCACGCGCTGCCGGATCGATTCGGCGATCACCTCGGCGACCTCGATCGGTTGCGACGGCAACAAGACCGCGAACTCTTCCCCTCCGTAGCGTGCCGCGATACCCTGGTGTCCTACGCATTCGCCGATGGCTCGCCCGACCGCCGCGATGACGCGATCGCCAAGCGGATGGCCGAACGTATCGTTGATGCGTTTGAAATGGTCGATATCCAGCAGGACCAGCGACGCCGTGACTTCACCCGTCAGCTTCGAGAGTTCATCGATCTCCCGATCGAACCCGCGCCGATTCAGCAGCCCGGAAAGTGCATCAGTCATCGACTCGGTTTCCAGCTTCTTCAGCTGGCGTGTCAGCCGTTGTACCTGTGCACGACTGTCCTCGACCTCGGCCAACAAATGCCCGAGGTCGCCGCGTGCACGCGTGGTTTCCGCTTGGATCGCCGCAACACTGCTCTCCAGCTCTTGGGTCGACGAGGCGTGCGAGATCTGTTGCAAAAACGCACCCAAGTGAGCATCGAACTCGGCGGTCCCCTTTCCGGATTTCCCGAGGGTGTGTTTGAGCCTCTCCAAGATCCCTGCCAGACCCGACCGCGCGTCCAACAGCAACTTCCAGACCGGCTCGGTGACAAATCGCGCATACAGCGAATAGGTGGCCGGAACAGTCAGCCGCTCGCTCTGATTCAGTTCGGCATCGACCTTCTCGCGCAACAGCGCGTTATCGCCCTTTACATACGCGTACCAAAGCGCGTAACTGATCGGGTGGTAGCCGGCCGCATGCCGCGACATCATGGGAACAATGCTTTTCAGCAGTTCCGCTCCTTGTTCCGGTTCGTCGTATGCCATGTTCATGCAAATGCACTTCGCCCGCTTTCAACCCGGTCCCGGGAGTGCAATGACGCACAGGAGCGGCGGTTCCGCACTTTGTCCTGGACATATCGTATCATGCCATGACATGGCCCCTTGAGGATGCGCCATGCGCCTCGATATACCTCCCGCTGTTGTGGCTTGGCCACATTGCAGGATTCACCTGCTGGTTTCATGCGATCCCATCGCCGTGGCAGGCCACTCGATTGCGGCCGGCAGCCTTGGCGCGAAGTAGCGCGCGGTCCGCAGTCTCGACGTTCTCCTCAATGGACAACGCTCCCGACAACTCTGCGACGCCGAAGGACGCGGTTATCGCGATGGATTTGCCGTCGCTGATCACAAACGGCGTTGTCGCGATATCCGCGCAGATGCGCTCCATGGCGCCGATGGAATCGCGCAAAGAGGCTTTCGGCAGGCACAGGAGAAACTCCTCCCCGCCATAACGGAAGATCGAGTCGAAACGCCGCAGGCTCTGCCGGGCGACGGCAACCACCTCCTGCAGCACCTGGTCGCCGATGCCGTGGCCGTACCGGTCGTTAACCTCCTTGAAGTGATCAATATCCATCATGCAGATGCAGCAGGAGTCTCCAAACCGCAGCACCCGGTCGTATTCTTCGCTCAGGCGCGCGAACATGGCGCTGCGGTTCCACACGCCGGTGAGGTGGTCGACCAGGCAAATGTTCTGCATCACCGAGTATTCGAGCGCCCGGACCGTCGTCTTGAAAAGATAGGTGGTGTTGACGAAACGGCGGTAGTCGGCGGCGTTGATGGCGGGTGCCTTGGGACCATGCAGCAGGCCCTGCGCCTGCGTGTGCATCTGTCCGTGCAGGGTCTCGATGCGCTTCAAACGTTCGCCCAACAACGGAACCTTTGCCAACTCGCGGTGCCAGCGTTGGAAGTCCTCGGCACCGTGATGGTTCGCATCACGGGCATCGGCTTCGAGTGCCTCGCCGCACAGCAGGGTTTCGTTCAGGTCGTTCAACCAGCGCATGTGCGCGTGTACCAGCGCGTCCAGCTCCCGGATGACGGTCAGCTGTGGGTCGCGCTGCGAACTGCCGGTGTTGGACTTGGATTGCATTTTTCTTACAAATTGCCAACGCTAACACCAAACCATGGTGCCGTGGCAAGTGGCGCGCGCGTCGTTCGCGCCGTAAATGCGATCCTACGGTTCGATAAATTGTTAAGGGCGCGCAGGCTGGTGGCGGATTTCGGTGTGAACCGGTCGCTCCGGTGACTGCTCTACGGGTTGGACCCATACCCGCTTGTGGCCGGCCCCGGACGCCCAGCGCGCCCCGTTTCCGGCGCCGAATTTGCAGTACTGTACCGAAGCACGGAAGTGTCAGACCGATTCCACACCTTCGCCGAGCTGATGCGAG
>JAKALI010000434.1 GCA_021813195.1 Pseudomonadota bacterium | reverse complement strand
CGCAAGACGAACACGCTCATCCTGGTCCATCGCCGCCAGCTCATGGAGCAATGGGCGGCGCGCTTGCAGAGCTTCCTTCAACTACCCAAGGAGAGCATCGGCCAGATCGGCGGGGGCAAGCGCAAACGGACCGGCATCGTCGATATCGCCATGATCCAGAGTCTCGTTCGAAAGGACGTCGTAGACGATCTGGTAGCGGACTATGGTCATCTCATCGTGGATGAATGCCATCACCTGTCGGCAGTCAGCTTCGAGGCCGTGGCGCGCCGCGCCAAGGCAAAATTTGTGCTGGGTCTGTCCGCCACGGTGACACGCAAGGACGGTCATCACCCGATCATCTTCATGCAGTGTGGTCCGGTGCGGTTCGGGGTCGGTGCGAAGTCCGAGGCCGCGGCGCGGCTTTTCAACCATCGGGTCGTGCCGCGCTTCACACGCTTTGTGCTTCCGCCCGGACTCGACAGCGACCGTCCGGCCATTCAACCGCTCTATGCCGCACTGGCAGCCGATGAGAGGCGGAATACCCTGATATTCGACGACGTCCTGAAAGCCCTGGAGGATAAGCGTTCGCCGGTGATCTTGACCGAGCGAAAGGACCATGCGTTGCGCCTGTCCGAAAGGTTCTGCCGTTTCGCACGCAATGTCATTGTCCTGACAGGCGGCATGGGCGAAAAGCAGCGGCGAACTCTTATGGCGCAGCTCGAAAACATCCCCACGACAGACGAGCGGCTGCTGATCGCCACCGGCCGCTATCTCGGCGAGGGCTTCGATGATGCCCGGCTCGATACGTTGTTTCTTGCGATGCCGATTTCCTGGAAGGGAACGCTTGCCCAGTATGTCGGCCGCCTGCACCGCTCGCATCCGGGCAAGTACGAGGTTGTCGTTTATGATTACATCGACGAAGCCGTGCCGGTGCTCAAGCGCATGAGCGAAAAGCGGATGCGGGGTTACAAGAACCTTGGCTACTGCATCGACCGCGGCCGCAACTTACCAATCGAGATGTCATTTGATGAAACCCAAACGTAGAACCCGGAAATCCGCAGTCAAGGCGAGCAAGGAGCCAAAGCTTTCGCGCCTGCAAGCACCGGCCGATCTGTCGCCGGTGGAGTGGCAACGGGCCTTGCGCCGTCAGTTTGGCCGCGAGCAGGCCTTTAAACTGGAGAACCTGACCGGCGAGCCGTTCTTCTCGGAATTTCGGGTCAGCAATCCCGCGTCGAAGTCGCGCTACCGTGTGGCGATTCGCGGCGTGGGGCCCGGCGGCAATTTCTGCTCGTGCCCCGACTATGCCACCAGCGAGCTGGGCACCTGCAAGCACATCGAATTCACCCTCGCGAAGCTTCAGAAGAAACGCGGCGCCAAAGCCGCCTTTGCGCGCGGCTACCAGCCGGCGTTTTCCGAGCTCTACCTGCGCAATGACGGGACGCGCCGGCTCCATTTCCGGCCGGGGACAGATTGCCCGGCCGCCATCAGGAAAGCTGCGGCGGCACTGTTCGACGTGAGCCGCGACGGGATGCTGCTGGACGGCCGGCTGGACGAAATCGAGCCGTTCCTGGCCCAGGCGGCGACGTCGGGCCACGAGTGCCGTGCCTACGACGATGCGCTCGATTTTCTAGCCGGAATTCGAGATGCCAAGCGCCGAGCCGCCAAGCTGGAGGCGCTGTTCCCTCAGGAGGCTGACGATCCGGCGCTGGCCAGGCTTTTGAAAGTACCGCTCTATCGCTATCAGGCCGAAGGCGCGCTGTTCGCGGTCAAGGCCGGCCGGGCCCTGATCGGCGATGACATGGGGCTTGGCAAGACCGTTCAGGCCATTGCCGCCATGGAAATCCTGGCTCGGCACTTCGGCCTCTCCAAAGTCTTGGTGGTCTGTCCGGCCTCGCTCAAATACCAATGGCAGAGCGAGATTGCGCGGTTCTCGGGCCGACAAGGCGAGAATGGGGCGCGGGTCATCAGCGGCGGCCGGGCGCAACGGCAGAACGAGTACCGCCTGGACGAGTTCTGCAAGATCACCAATTACGAAAAACTCAGCCCCGACCTCGACCTGATCACCGCCTGGGCGCCGGAACTGGTGATCGTCGACGAAGCGCAGCGGGTGAAGAACTGGAACACGATCGCGGCACGGGCCCTAAAGCGTATCGACAGCCCCTACGCGATCGTTTTGACGGGGACTCCGCTGGAGAACAAGCTCGAAGAGCTGATCTCGATCGTTCAGTTCGTCGACCAGCACCGGCTGGGGCCAACCTGGAAGCTGCTGCACGAGCATCAGGTCAAAGACGAAGGCGGGCGCGTCACCGGCTATACCGGACTGGCGAAGATCGGCCGGAGCTTGGCGCCCATTATGATCCGCCGCCGCAAATCCGAGGTGCTGCGGCAATTGCCCAGCCGCCTCGACCAGAACCTCTTGGTGCCGATGACGGAGATGCAAATGCTCTATCACCAGGAGAACGCTGACGTGGTCGCCAAAATCGTCAAACGCTGGCAAAAAACCAGGTTCTTGTCGGACAAAGACCAGCGGCGGCTGACCTGTGCGCTTCAGAACATGCGCATGTCGTGCAACAGCACCTATCTCTTGGACCGGGAGACCGACCACGGTGTCAAGGCCGATGAACTGGCGGCCCTGCTCGACGACCTGTTCGTGGAACCCAAGGCCAAGGCCGTGGTGTTCTCGCAATGGACGCGGACCCACGACATCGTCATCCGGCGTCTTAACGCGCGCAAGATCGATTATGTCAGCTTTCATGGGGGCGTACCCTCAGAAAAGCGACCGGCGCTGATTGAGCGGTTTCGCCACGACCCGAACTGCCGGGTGTTTCTTTCCACCGATGCCGGCAGCACTGGCCTCAATCTGCAACACGCCTCGACCCTGGTGAACATGGACCTGCCGTGGAATCCGGCCGTACTTGAACAGCGCATCGCCCGCATCCACCGCATGGGCCAGGCCCGACCCGTGCGGATCATCAATTTCGTCGCCAAGGGCACCATCGAGGAAGGTATGCTATCGGTGCTGGCGTTTAAACGCTCGCTGTCGGCGGGAATACTCGATGGCGGCAGCAGCGAGATTGCGCTCGGTGGCTCGCGACTGACCCGCTTCATGAAGGATATCGAAAACGTCACTGGGCGCATGGGCGAAGCCGAGGCCGTAACGCCGGCCGAAGAAGCCGGCAGTAGCGCCGCTGCCGGTGACAAGGCCGCGGTCATGGAAGATGAGAACGCCGGCTCGGAGGCTGGCGCTGCGGCGGCCGAAATGGCGACCCGGGCCGTATCGCGGCCGAGCGATCCTCTAACCGATCCTTGGCAGGCGCTGGCGCAGGTAGGCTCGCAGCTTGTTGCCGCGCTGGCAGCCGCCAACGATGCCAAAGCTCCGGCGCATCCCTGGATCGAACGCGATCCGGCCACCGGCGCACCGAGTCTGAAGATCCCCTTGCCGCCTCCGGAGACCACGCACCAACTCCTCAAAACCCTGTCGGCGCTCGCCGATGGACTGCGAGGTCGGATCGCTTAACAGACATTTTGGCCTGTCGACCGAGTTCGTCGTGGTGCAGTCTGGCGCGAGTTGGCCTGGTCCCAATTGTCTACGGATCGCCTCCGGGTCCACCTGGGTTTGCCAGCGCGAATTGGGCCGGGCCCCTTCGCGCCGTTCGCGCGCGCGGTCGCCACCTTTTGCAGGAGATTTTATCCGCCCCGCAAGTTGCGCCGTATGGGCCTTGGTTGCGAACCCACGAACAGCCCTGACGTACCTCTCGTGGGAACTTGACTCTACGAATATTTCCGGATATATTTCCGGCAATATTCGAGAGTTCTCCTAATGACCAAAGCTCGCCGCAAAGCCGTCGCCAATTTCCGCCGCCGGCTCGAGTTGCAGGGCATGGCACGGTTGGAAGTCCGCATCCGCAAGGACGACATCCCCCTGGTCCGTGAAGTCGTACGCGCACTCACCTCGACCGAGCAAGAGCAGGAGGCGCGCGCGATCCTGAGGGAGCATTTCCACATTGGCCCGTCCGAGGGTCTGAAAGCCTTGCTCGCCGCTGCACCGCTTGAGGGCGTCGATCTCACCCGCGATCGCGACCTTGGCCGGGATATCGATCTGTGAACTTTCTGATCGACACCAACGTCATTTCCGAAGTCCGTAAAGGCAAACGTTGCAATCCCAACGTCGCACACTGGTACGAAAAAATCGCGGATGAGAGCCTCTATTTGAGTGTCCTTGTCCTCGGCGAAATCCGAAAAGGCGTCGAACGAATACGGAACCGAGATCCCGCCCAGGCACGCGCCATTGAGTATTGGCTTCAGGCCATCGACAAGGCATTCAGCGGGCGGATTTTGGCGGTCGACCGGCTTGTTGCGGACGAATGGGGTCGCCTCAATGCCAGCCGCACGGTCCCGGTGATCGATGGACTTCTGGCCGCAACGTCCAGGGTGCATCGCATGACACTGGTCACGCGCAATACTGCCGACCTGGCAGGCCTCAACCTGGACCTTCTGGACCCTTTCAATCCGCGCTTCTAGGTCATCCGCCAAGTGACCCCGTTCCATCCCCCCATATCCCAGTAAATCCCGCTTCATCGCGGAAAGACCGATTCCCCCTTGGGAGCGCCAGA
>JAKALI010000433.1 GCA_021813195.1 Pseudomonadota bacterium | reverse complement strand
TGAGCCACGCCATGTGCCTGAAGGCTGGCATCGGCGCACATGGGCTGTGGTCAATCTCGCGTGGTCTGGCGCGCGGGCTGGAGAGCCGCCTCGACAACAAACGGATGATGGATCACGCCGACATGCCTCGGCAGGGCGAGCGGGACGGACGTGGCAATCTTTCCGAACGCGCACTAGAAGAATTCACGTTGTGGTTCTTGAAGGTGTGCCTCGACCAGATCACCTTCATGAGCAGCCTGTTTGAGATCGCCGCACTGGACCGCCGGTTAAAGGCACTCGTTGAGAAATCCGACGCATCGAAACCAGAGACGAGCAAGCTCCTCACAGAGGCACTTATTCGCGGCGAGATCGAACGCGGAGATTCTGCGCGGATCACCGGCCTGCCCGAGCGCACCGCACGGCGCGTCCTCAACGAAACCATCGCGTCCGGCTTGCTTGCTTCAAACACACCAAAAGGACCAGTGTCGCTGCGCTTCCCGACTGACGTGCTGGAGTTCCTTTTTCCGCGCCTTTATCCGTCGGCGTGATTATTGTTGCTCAAATCCATGTCAGAGCTGTCAAGAGTTCTTCTTGACGAGTTCTGCCGAAAGTAAATCAATCCATTTTTGGGAGTACGTGTAATCCTTGTGGCTTACAAAGGCCGGGTGAATAACCGTCACGACAAACCGACGAAAAATTGCCGAAAACTCCAAGTATTAAAAACGCAAATGCGAATGCTTTAGACCCATTAATCATTGATGCGTGTCCGTGACACGACTAGAGTATTGTTCAAGGCTTCAACAATGCATTGAAGCAGTTAGAAAGAATCGTTAATCAAAACAGAACGGCTAGAGGCCAAACCATGATCGAGATGCTGGCTGAAAACCTGTTTGCCGCTGCCGCGTTGTCGTTCGCGCTCGTTGTTCTTTTCATAGAATGGCGACGCAGCAAAGCGCGGCGGCTCGAAGCCGAACGACGCCGCGCAGACCAGCGACGGTTGAGGTGGTCTTGAAGTAACTAGCTTGAATGCCAGCCGCGCCAGCGCCTAGCCCGGATCATGCATCAGGCATGAGGAAATCGGTGTTGGCCGTGGCGCAGGTCGTTGCAATCGCGTAGCAAACCGTTGTCGAGACGAGCGTGCTCGCGTCGCAACGGGACGCCACGGCCATGACGGACTTAACACCGCTTCCCTTCGATCTGCCAGCGGTTGCCCGCAAGAAACTCACAGTCGATTTCGACGGCGGCAACCAGTCGTCGGACGCGGGCGTGCTGCTCTTGCGCGCGGCCGAGCAGAAGGTCGGCATCGTCGCGCGGCTGGCGGCGGCATTGCCCGACCGGCGCGATCCGACGCGCGTCCTCCACAAGCTCAACGAAATCATCGCGGCCCGCGTATTCGGCATCTGCTGCGGCTACGAGGATGCCATCGACCACGATACATTGCGCGACGATCCGGCGTTGAAGATGGCGGTCGGGCGCTGCCCGGAGACGGGCGCCGATCTCGCCTCGCAGTCGACGATCTCGCGCTTCGAGAACGCGCCCTCGCGTTGGGACGCGGGGCGTCTCGCTTGTGCCCTCGTCGACCAGTTCACCGCGCACGTTGCGCCGTCGCATCGCGACATTTTCGACATCGACGACACCTTCAACGTAGCTCACGGCGGCCAGCAGCTGGCCTTCTGGAACGCGCATCACGACGAGCGCGGCTTTGCCTCCATGCACATCTATCACGCCGGCACGGGACTCCCGGTCGCGACCATCCTGCGGCCGGCGAAGACACCGGGCGGCGGGGAAGTGCGCACGGTCGTCAAGCATGTGACGAGGCGCATCATGGCGACCTGGAAGACCGCCGACATCGTCTGGCGCGGCGACAGCCATTATGGCCGTGCCGAAGCGATGGATTGGTGCGATGACAATGGCGTTGGCTACATCTTCGGCTTTCCCGGCAACAGCGTGCTCGACCGGGAGGTGGCTGAAGCATCGGATCATCTGCGCTTCTGGCACGCGCTGTCGGAAGCGCCGAAAGAGCGCTGCTACAAGGCGCTCTGGTACAAGGCCGGCAGCTGGGCGGCGCCGCGCCGCCTGATCGCGCGCATCGAGGCCTCGATGCAGCCCGCGCCGACACCTGCCGATCCGAAAGCCATGCGCCAGGAGATCGACGTGCGCTACGTCGTGACCTCGCTCGAAGGTGACGCGGAACGTCTCTACGAAGGCGTCTACTGCCAGCGGGGCCAAGCCGAAAATCTGATCAAGCTGCACAAGAGCCAGCTCGCGTCGGACCGCACGTCATGCCACTCGGCGACCGCCAATCAGGTGCGCCTGGCGCTCGCCACGGCGGCGTTCTGGCTGATGCACACCATGCGCGCGGCGATCCCCGAGGGCCACGCGCTCGCGCGCGCCGAGTTCAATACGATCCGCCTGCGTCTCCTGAAGATCGCCGTCCGCGTCGTCGAGCACGCGACCCGCATTCGCGCCCATCTGCCGACGAGTTGCGTCGAGAAGACCTTGTTCCGTCAGATTGCGCTCGGCCTGTCACCGTCAGGATGATCGCCGGGGCTCGTGCCCCGATCCGCCGCCGAGTGAGGCAGACCAACCCCGAACGCGTTGCACCGAGCGTCATAAGCCGACCGGCGCCACCCCGCCGGACGACGGATCGCGCCCGCCATCCTACGCCGCGCACTCATCGCCCTGATGCATGATCCGGGCTAGCTCAGCGTGCGCCCTAACGCAGGCGCCTCTTCTCGCTCCCAAGCATTGCCGCCGATCCTCGACAATATCGCTACGGCGCTGAAGCACGTTGACCTCAACGACATGATGGTGCGCGCCATCGCCAAACAGGCCGAGGCCGAGCGCCTGCGTCGTGCCAAGGTGATCGACGCCGAGGGCGAGTTGCAACCTGCGGAGAAACTGCTGCAGGCGGGACAGATGCTCGCGAAACAGCCCGAGGCCATGCAGCTCCGCTATCTCGGCACGCTGCTCAACATCGCGGGCGATAGGAGTTCGACGATCGTCTTCCGGTTGCCAGCGGAGTTCCTGCCCCTGCGACCGTCGCACCCCACCAAACCCGCCGGCTGAACCGCGAGCGTCAGCCGGGAAATGAGCGAGGAAAAACGCGTGTACAAACACATCCTGATCCCGACCGACGGCTCCGAGCTTTCGGAGAGGGCCATCCGCAATGGCGTCGTCTTGGCCACCTCCCTCGGCGCCAGGATCACAGTGTTGACTGTGATGGAGCCATGGAGCACCGGCGGCCGTCCAGTCGGCCTCGAGCGGCCACGGCAAGTCTACGAGGAAGGGGCGAAGGAGCGGGTGCACCGTTTCCTTGAGGTTGCGGTGAAAGCTACCCTCGAGGCCGGCGTGCCCGTGAGCACGGAGCAGGACTTCAACGAACACCCCTACGAGGCGATCATCGAAACCGCGGATGCCAAGGGCTGCGATCTGATCCTGATGGCGTCCCATGGCTGGCGCGGCATCAAGGCCCTCGTGCTCGGCAGCGAGACCACGAAGGTACTCATGCATACCAAGATTCCCGTCCTTGTGCATCGGTGAGGCAACCCCAGCAAACAGTCGGCGTCTAAGGAGACCACCCCGGCTGCTGAGGGAATAGTGGTCGTCGTCTGACTTCAGTTCCTGGGGTGCGGTATCGCGATCGACGTCGCAGGATATTGGCTCGTGTCAACGCCGGCGTTCGCCGCCCGGTTGGGTTCCAAGGCTGCTACGCTCAGATTGGTTGCGTCGCCGGATGCGAATGCTCCAGAAAGAAGCGGATCATCTCGCGCGAGGCGTCTGGACCCTGGGGGTCGGTATAAGCCCCCGCCTGGCTGCCACCCGACCATGCGTGTCCGGCTCCGTGGACGACCCACATCTCGAGCACCACTCGACCGCTCGCTTCAAAGTGGCTGGTTCGACTATAGGCGTGCCCACCGGCGACGTGTCCGCGTTGGGTGACCGACCGCAATTCTGCAAGTCCATTCGACCGCGACTGTTCGATGACCTGATAGCCGTTTCGGGGATGCACTGTCGCGTCTTTGTCGCCGTGAAAGACAATGGTCGGGACAAGTCGTCCGCGTCCGTGGAATACGGACGATTGAGGTAGTCGGCTTGAAGCGCTTGGGCTGCCGGCCCGCATGGCCGAGAGCGCCGAAACAATGTCGCTGGCCGCACCGCACGCCAATCCGGAATGCACGCCGACCGCCGCGTAGATGTCGGGATAGGTTGCGCCCATGATCGCCGCGGCCGCCCCGCCCGCCGATAAACCAGCAACATAGATGCGCTTCTGGTCGATCGCGTAGTCGCGCGAAATCTGGCGCGTCATTCCGGCGATCAGTAAAGGCTCCCCGCGGTCACGTTGCTGGTGGCCCTTATTGAACCAATTCCAGCATTTCGAGCCATTGGCAGAGTTCGGTTGCGCCGGATAGGCGACAAAACAGGCGCGTTCCTCAGCCACCACATTCATACGCGTGCCGGCGGCGAAATCGTCGGCCGACTGTGTGCAACCGTGCAGCATGACGACCAGCGGCAGCGGTTGTCCTTGGTAGGTGCTGGGTATGTAGAGTTTGTAGTCGCGGGTCCCGGCTTGGTCTGTGAAGGTCGCGCTCGAGAACCGGCCGCCTCCTAGTGCC
>JAKALI010000432.1 GCA_021813195.1 Pseudomonadota bacterium | reverse complement strand
CGATCTGATCTGTGCCCGCGACGGTCGGTCATGAGGGGCGAGCGTGAGTGCCGTGTAACGTGACGGACGCGGGCACGTGACCCATAGCAGCATAGATCGACTGCTGACGATCATGCTTGGTGTTTGGTCCGCTCCTAATTAACGCGACCGTCGCCAGGTAAATCTCGTTCGCAATGCCGGTGAGCGGCGCACGCACGATTTGCTCTTTCGCAGCTACCCTGAAAATAGTCATCCAGAGCAAGCATTGCTCCCTCTCAAACGCGCCTCGCCGTGCTTAGACCACAGGCCAGAAGACAATTTCCTGCGCTTTATCCGAGAACCGGTTTTCAATCTTCCCTGTGAAAAGCTCAAGTTTGACCTTAGAAAGAGAACCCGACCAAAGATCAATATGACCGCCGCCAACATCCATATTCCCATCCCCCCAATATCGATGAAAATATATAATCCCACTTTTTCCTTTCAATGTCTGACGGAATGATTTCATTTGACTGCGACTTGAAAGCTTCACGGGCTTCCCGATGTCAGTGAATGATCCACCGCTACCGGCCAGGGCGTCTATAACTCTTCGCATCTCGGTAGCATTGATAATGTGACAATCACCGTCATCATGCCATTTGCACCTGCTTCGACCATTTCCTAAATGACGGCATGTTCGCGGCTTTCCAATCACTCCCGTTTCGGTCGTTATATTTGGGAGTTCGCTGAATGCGCTCGGACCAATCGCTTTGCGAAGCGCGATTCCCATCCTCACCGCACATTGGTCTTCGATGACCTTCTTGTTGAAAGTACAGCCGCCCTCCAACATAACGCTGCAAGGGTGTCGCGTTCCTGCGTCTTTACTGTCACCCATTGGATGGCCGTTCCACAACTTCTGAAAGAGCCCACCCTCGGCTCTTGGAGCGCTCGGCAAGAGGCAAGCACCTCCAACCGCAGCTGCCGCCTGCAAAAGGTCGCGCCTAGCATAAATCTTATGCATCATTTGGAGTCCCCCTCTTCAAGCAAAGTTGTGCAGATTGCTGAAAATCAACGAGCGGATCGCTGAAATCAGGGGCAATCTCAAATCGGAAGCGCTCCAGCCCTTCGATGCACGCCAAGTCCAAACGCGCCCTAACTACTTGGGTGATCGCGATAGCGTACCGCAGGCTGTCCGCGTCCGACTGAGCATTTCAAGGGACGCCAGGCACTTACCGCGCGTCGTTATAGCCGCTCTCCCCCGTTGCTGGTCTCACACTTTCGCGTCCGCAGAACGTTAGCAATCGTAGCAACAATCGGACGAGTTGCAATCCCAGCGTCGAAGGTTGGGCGATGGCTCTTTATGGCCCATCTCGTCGGATCGAGGTCGGGCAGGGCACGGCAGCTCTGCCCGGGTACTTCAGACGTCGATCTTCTCCGCGATTTCAATCGCGTCGTCGATCTCGATGCCCAAGTAGCGCACGGTGCTCTCGATCTTCGTGTGTCCGAGCAGCAGTTGCACCGCTCGCAGGTTCCCCGTACGTCGGTAGATCAGCGTCGCCTTTGTGCGCCGCAACGAGTGGGTGCCGAACTTGAGGGGGTCGAGCCCGATGCTCGCAACCCATTCGCCAACGAGTCTCGCGTATTGCCTTGTCGTCAGTCCGCATCGTGGTTCGCCCCGACCGGCGAACAGGAACTGACCGGGCTGGCGACCGGTTTCTCGGAGATAGCCATCGATCGCCTGCCGGGTTTGCTCGGTCAGTTCGAACCGAACCGGGTGCCCGGTCTTCTTCTGCCGTACGGTTGCACGGTCGAGCGTGTACCCGTTCGGCGCCACATCGTCGACGCGGACGGCGACGACGTCGCAGCCACGCAGCTTGCTGTCGATCGCGAGATTGAACAGTGCGAGGTCGCGCGTGCGATGCTCGATTTGTAGCTTGGTCCTGATCGACCAGACGTGACTGGGGCGGAGCGGCGGCTTGGCCCCGACCAGCTTGCCCTTTTTCCACGGCGGTCGACGGCCGATGGTGCCAGATGAGTTCGTATCGTTGTCGTTCATGGTCTGTCTCCTCTGTTGAGAGACAGTCCATGATGCTCAGTGCAGGCCCAACTGGTGGATCGCGCGTCAGGTTTCGGCGAGGATCTTCGGTGCCATGGTTACGGGCGCGGCGGTCGTGACCCAACGCAGAAGACCGACTGACGGAGGCCCCGACGCCATCGCGTCCGGCTCAAGGATCGGCTGCCGCGGCGTGCATCGCCGGGTGCGCCCTATCCTATCTCGGCCCCGGCCGCGGCGCTCTGGCCTGCAGACCGTCCAGCAACAGTCCCGCCACGAGCTCAAGATCGGCCTCGTCGCAACCGACGGCGAGGGTGCGGGGTCCGATCGCCCCGCCGGCGAGGCGGAGGGTGCCGCCGGCGTGCGGCTCGAAGCGGTAGGAGAGATCGACCCCGGTGGTGGGATCGTGGGCGATGAGCGGCTGATCGCCGTCATGAAATGCGACGCGCGCGGCGTGGGGAAACACCGCGCGCGCCAACCGCTGCCGCCGGCTTCTAGCCATTGGCCGGTGTCTTGGGAGCCGGGCTCTTCTTCTGCACCCGGCGGACGGCCGCTTCGGCGTCGGCGGCGGTCTTGATCGGCGCAGAAGCCTTCGCCCCCTGCCCCGGCATCTCGAGCGCCTTGGCGGCGCGGTCGATGACCTGCTCCGGGGTGGCCGACGACAGCAGCGAACCGGCGGTGGTCTCGACGCGGGAGCGGAAGGTCTGGGTCAGCGTGTACTTGCCGCCCTCCTTGAGCTTCTCGATCTCGTCCCTGGACAGCGCCTCGGCGGCCTTGATGTTGGTGGCCGGCACGAAGCGGTCGCTGCCGATGTTGACCAGCGCAACGCCCTGGGCGCGGACGGCGTCGAGATCGAGGGTCGAAGTCTTGACGGACTTGTCGGCGAATTCGATCGAGATCCTCTTATCGGCGACGTCCTTGCCGTATTTCTCGGTCATGCGCGCACGGTCCTCGTCGGTGACCGGGCGGATGGTGCGGATGTTGTAGACCGGGACCACCATGGTCTCGTTCAGCTTAAGTGATTTACTCATAATACTTCCCTTTCCAGAAAACAGATTGAACAATTGAATGGATATAAATATCCGAATTACAGAAAGTCAACAAAAGAATGCAATATTAGAAATTGCCGGATATTCGAGCGGGTATTTGCGTATTCCTTTCAAAAGTCGTCGCCGCTCACTCCGGCGCGGTCCGGCACATGCTCAGCGCCGCCTCGGCGCATAGGCGGAATGCCGGTGCGGCGCCAGCCGGCAGGCATAGGGGCCCTGATAGGGCGCGCACGTGTCGCCCGCGGGGCAGGGCGGCCGGTGACGCCAGGGGGGAGGGTTGTCCGCTAGGCACGGGGTCGGATTGCAGGCGGTGTCGAAGCAGCGGCACGACTTGGTGCCGTCGGCGGCATAGTCGCACTTGAAATAGCTCGGAAGAAAGACGAGCCCGTGTGTCTCCTCGGCGGCCATTGCCGCGCTGGCCGTCAAAATCGATAATCCAATTCCAAAAACAATCCAATTCATTTGCGAAGTATCGGATATAGGAATAAGAAATTCAATGCAATGGAAAACGTGAATACCCTTCACTGCGCTACGGCAACCCTCGGCGGGCGGGCGCTGGTGATCCGGCGCAACTTCCGCGGCTCGCGCGCGGTGGTGCTGGTGGTCGCCATGGCACCCCGCCCTGCCCCGCAAGCCGGCCGATCGCCCAACACCTCCAACTGATCCCGGCCCGAGACCGCCGTGCAAGGGGCCATGCAGGGAGTGCCATGGTTTCCGGAGCCGCCGTCGCGGATACCGGCAGAGCCGGGCGGACGGGCGGCGGCAAGGCCGCCCTCGCCGTCGCGTCACCCCAAGATCCCCGAGGGCGCTTGCCTCGGCCTTGGCCGCCGTCCGATCGTCCGGCTAGGCATCCACACGCGACGGCCGCCCGGCACATCCACCCATGGCATACAATCCATGGTTTCTGGTGGGCCGGAGCCACGATCCAGCCCGGCGCACCGGTGTCTGAACGGCGTCTCCCTGAGTGTCCGACGACATCCCGCCGGCCCGCCTGCAACCGGACATCAAACCGGACATCGACACGGCCAGAATGCCGTGGCGTAGCGGCATAACCATATGGTATGCTTCGTATTATGCCGAAGAAGCCACCGGACACCAAAGCGGACGCCAAAGCGTCCAGAAGACCAACCTCCGCCAAGCCCGCAAGTGGGGCCGGCCGCGCCGTGGCGGAGCACGCCCTGCGTGACGGCGGCGAGACGCCCTCGGCCATGGAGCCGATGCTGGTGTCGGATTCCTCCAAGCATCGCGGCCGGCTGGCCGATCTCGCGGTCGAGCTGACGCAGCAGTCGGCGGGCTTCCGCGCGAGTCTCCCTGCGGGCATCGCCGACGCGCTCGCCACCCTCGTCAGGGCGATGAACTGCTACTACTCGAACCTGATCGAGGGCCACAACACTCACCCGGTCGACATCGAGCGGGCGCTGCGCGACGACTACAGCACCGATGCGCGCCGCCGCAACCTGCAGCTCGAGGCCAAGGCGCACATGGCGGTGCAGGCGTGGATCGATGGCGGCGGCATCGCCGGCGCGGCCACCACCCGCGCATCACTCACA
>JAKALI010000431.1 GCA_021813195.1 Pseudomonadota bacterium | reverse complement strand
TCTCTGAAGGCAGCAATTCTTTCGCCGAGGGTTTCACAGATTTGTTATGAAACTCGCCCGACGCAGCGAGAGTATTGTAATCGCGCTGGAACGCGGCCATGGAGACGAGGTAATGATGCAAGATGCAGTCAAAGACTATTATGGCAAGATCTTGAAGTCGACCGGGGACCTCAAGACTACGGCCTGTTGCACGGCAGACGCGATGCCGGACTATTTGCGCCCGCTCGCCGCCAAGGTCCATCCTGAAGTGGCTGCGAAATACTACGGCTGCGGATTGGTTGCGCCGGCGGGGCTCACCGGGTGCCGCGTTCTCGATCTCGGCTCAGGCTCTGGCTATGACGCTTACATTCTTGCCCAGTTGGTCGGTCCATCCGGCGAAGTCGTCGGCGTCGATATGACGGACGAGCAGTTGGCCGTCGCTCGCGCACATGTGGATTGGCACACGACTGCGTTCGGGTATGCCAAGCCAAACGTGCGCTTTGTGCAAGGCTACATTGAGCACCTTCATGAATTGGGGCTTGAACCCAACTCCTTCGATGTTGTGGTTTCCAACTGCGTGATCAATCTCTCCGTCGACAAGCCGGCGGTTTTCAAAGGCGCGCATACGCTCTTGAAGCCGGGCGGCGAGATGTACTTTTCCGACGTCTATGCCGATCGACGTCTCGATCCCGCGTTGGCGCGCGATCCTGAACTCTACGGCGAGTGCCTCGCGGGCGCGCTCTACTGGAACGATTTTCTGCGCATCGCGAAGGCGTCCGGGTTTGCCGACCCCCGGCTCGTCTCGAGCCGTCCGATTACGGTCAACGATCCCTCGATTGCGCGGCGCTTAGGTGCTGCTCGGTTCTTCTCAGCGACCTATCGCCTCTTCAAGCTCGATGGCCTTGAGAGCCATTGCGAGGACTATGGTCAGGCGGTGATTTATCACGGCGGAATCGCTGAACAGTCTGATGCCTTCGAGCTCGACGGGCATCATCGGATCGAAAAGGGTCGGGTCTTTCCCGTCTGCGGCAATACCTGGCGCATGCTGAATGAAACAAGATTTCATCCACATTTCACGTTTATCGGCAATTTCGACACCCACTACGGCATCTTCGCAGGATGTGGCACGGATATGCCCTTCATAAGCCATGGTGAACAGGCGGGTGGAAGCTGCTGCTAGCGCACGCGTGGGCGAGGGGAACGATCTACGGGGGAACGATGGGTATGCTGGCAAGTGATGGACGACGGGTGATTGCCGAAGCCTTGGGCACGGGGCTTCTCGTGACTGCCGTCGTCGGCTCGGGCATCATGGCGCTGAAGCTTGCAGGCGGCAACGAGGCTGTTGCTCTGCTCTGCAATACACTGCCAACGGGTGCGATCCTCTTTGTGCTCATCACCGTTTTCGGGCCCATTTCAGGCGCCCACTTCAATCCGGTCGTTTCGATGGCATTCGCGATACGTGGTCAACTGGCTGTTGGCCTCGCCGTTCTCTACGTTGTCGCGCAAATCGTGGGGGGATGCGCCGGCAGTCTGCTGGCGCATGCGATGTTCGAGCTGCCGATTGTACAGATTTCCTCAACGGTGCGCTCAGGGCCAGGTCAGTGGATTGCCGAGGCGGTTGCCGCATTCGGGCTCGTGTTGACAATTCTCGGTGCCGTGCGATTTGCGCCAGCGTCGGTACCCGCCGCTGTCGGACTTTACATCACGTCGGCCTATTGGTTCACCTCATCGACGTCGTTCGCCAACCCGGCGGTGACGATCGCGCGGGCCTTGTCGGACACCTACGCGGGCATTGCTCCGGAGGGAGTACCGGCGTTCATCGCGGCGCAACTAGCAGGAGCACTCGTCGCTGTCGTCCTTGGCGGCTATCTCTTCGCTGAGAGTTCGCAAACGGCGGTCAAGACCGTTGGGAGTCGGAAAACGGTTTGATTGACGTCCTGTTTTTTGAGCGCAGGCGGTATCATCACGGTTCGAGCTACATCATAAGCTTGTGGCGTGTGATCAGAGCCAAGGACGGTCTGGGTGAGGCCGATGGCAGAACCGTGCTATTTGATTGATCGCCACGGCGAGTAGTAACGGGTGCCCATGCAACGGTCGCTTCGGGATCTTTGTTCCGTGCCAGCACGTCATGTCCCATGATCTGTCCGGCGATGTTTTTTTGCCAAGAGGGCTAGCGCAAGACCGCCCGGCCGGCGCAGGTCATCGACGAGATCAATCCTTTTGCGGCCGTTGGCAAAGCCTCAGATCGCGACCGACGTCGCGCGTCTTCGTCGTTCTCGGTTTGCGGTCGCACAATGACGTCGTGATGCATGCGTATCACCTCGGACGAGAGGATCAAACGTCGAGGTTTGCGACCGAGAGCGCGTTTTCCTGGATGAATTCACGGCGGGGTTCGACGACGTCTCCCATCAGCTTGGAGAAGATCTCGTCGGCTTCCGCCAGATCGCCGAGTTTGACTTGCAGGAGCGTTCGCGCGTCGCGGTCGAACGTCGTCTCCCACAACTGCTCCGGGTTCATTTCCCCTAGCCCTTTGTAGCGCTGCAACGTCAGCCCCTTGCGTCCGGCCTCGTAGATCGCGTCGAGCAGCGCGCGCGGTCCGAACAAGGGCGTGCTTTCCCCTTTGCGTTTGAGCCGCGCGGGCTCGCCATATACTTCGGCGAGTTGAGGATGGCGCTCATTCAAGCGCCGCGCATCGAGTGATTGAAGAAGCGCACGGTCAAGACTATGGACTTCCGTCACGCCCCGGACTTCGCGCCGGAACACGAAGCCCTCGTTGCCGAAGCGGCCGTCCCACCCTGTTTCCGTTTCTTCCGCCATCTGGTCAAGACGCGACGCCATGACTTTAGCCGCCGCCTCCGCTTTGGCGGTCGATGCGCTCGTGGCGAGATCGAAGAGCCCGAGAATGGCAGCCTGTTCCACGATGCCGCGGTCGTAGCGCGAATGGAGCTGGTCGATGAGGCTCGTGATGATGCGCGCCTCCATGACGATGTCGCGCAGATCCTGGCCAGCGCGCTCCTCACCGCCCCCCGTGACGAGCACGGTATCTTCCAGTCCGCTGTCGATGAGATAATCCTCAAGCGCCCGCTGGTCCTTCAGATAAGTGCTCGATTTTCCCTTGGTGACTTTATAGAGCGGCGGTTGGGCGATGTAGACGTGGCCCCTTTCGACGAGCTCGCGCATCTGACGGTAGAAGAATGTCAAGAGCAGCGTGCGAATATGCGCCCCGTCGACATCGGCGTCAGTCATGATGATGATTTTGTGGTAGCGCAATTTCGAGATGTCGAAATCCTCGCCGATGCCGGTTCCGAGCGCACCGATGATGTTGGTGACCTGTTCCGAGGAGAGCATCTTGTCAATGCGGGCGCGTTCCACATTCAGGATTTTGCCGCGGATCGGGAGCACAGCCTGATACTCGCGCTTGCGGCCCTGCTTTGCTGAGCCACCGGCCGAGTCGCCCTCGACGATGAACATTTCCGTGTTTGCCGGGTCGCGATCCTGGCATTCGGCTAGACCGCCGGGCAGCCTCAGGCCGTCGAGCGCGCCTTTGCGTCGTGTAAGTTCGCGGGCCTTGCGCGCTGCTTCGCGCGCGAGGGCCGCCTCGACGATTTTGCCGACGATGATCTTGGCGTCCTTAGGATGCTCTTCGAACCATGCGGCAAGTTGATCTCCGACCACATTCTCGACGACCGGCTTGACCTCGGACGAGACGAGCTTGTCTTTGGTCTGCGACGAAAATTTCGGATCGGGAACTTTAACGGAGAGTACGCAGGTGAGACCCTCGCGCGCGTCCTCGCCCGTCAGATCGACTTTCTCTTTCTTCGCAACGCCGCTCTCAGTTGCGTACTTGTTGATGACGCGTGTGAGGGCCGCGCGGAAACCAGCCAGATGCGTGCCGCCGTCGCGCTGAGGGATGTTGTTGGTGAAGCACAGCACGTTCTCGTGATAGCTGTCGTTCCACCACAAGGCGATCTCGACGCCGATGCCGTCCTTTTCGGCGCGGATCATCAAGGGTTCTGGGATCAGCGCCTGCTTGGAGCGATCAAGATAACGCACGAACGCGGCGGTACCGCCTTCGTAGTAGAATTCCTCGCGCTTGATGTCGGCGTGGCGGGCATCGGTCAGGATCACGCGGGCGCCGGAATTCAGAAACGCAAGTTCCCGCAAGCGATGCTCGATCGTTGCATAATCGAACTCAACTTTGGTGAATGTTTGCGGCGAGGGCAGGAACGTGACTTCGGTCCCTCGCTGGCCATTCGCGTCACCCGTGACGTGCAATGGCGCCACTGGCACGCCGTCGCGAAATTCGATGACGTGCTCTTTACCGTCCCGCCAAATTCGCGCCTTGAGCCATGTCGAAAGCGCGTTGACGACTGACACCCCCACGCCATGCAGACCACCTGAGACCTTATAGGCGTTCTGGTCGAATTTGCCGCCGGCGTGGAGTTCCGTGAACACGATCTCGGCAGCCGATCGCTTGGGATTGTGATCGTCGTCCTTCTTGATGCCGGTCGGGATGCCGCGTCCGTCGTCGCGAACGGTGCAGGAGCCGTCGGGATTGAGGGTCACTTCGCAGCGTGTCGCATAACCGGCGAGCGCTTCGTCGATCGCGTTGTCGACGACCTCGTAGAT
>JAKALI010000430.1 GCA_021813195.1 Pseudomonadota bacterium | reverse complement strand
AACGTAAACAGCGAGAGATAGGCGAAGAACCGCGGCCGGCTGTCGTCCTCCTGCATGTAACCGATCGAGTAGAGATGCACGAGCGACGAGACGCTTGTAACAACCACAAGCATGACGGCTGTCAGCGTATCGATCCGCAACACCCAGCCCGCGTCGAGTTCACCTGATGTAATCCACCGCAACACTGGCACCCGCGCCGTTTCACCGGAAAATCCTACGC
Organism: Pseudomonadota bacterium; assembly: GCA_021813195.1. The sequence continues at coordinate 4,388 of JAKALI010000430.1, read as the reverse complement.
GTGCAAACACGACCCAAGATAGGATGGCCGCAGTGACAAGCAGCGCAGTCGTAACGATCTCACTTGCGCGCGGGGGCATCATGCGACCCAGGAGACCGGCGAATAACGCGCCAAGGAGGGGCAAAAAGACGATTGCAGTATAGATCATCGCCGCCTCAACCCTTCATCATGTTGATGTCCTCAACCGCGATCGACCCGCGGTTGCGGAAGTAGACGACGACAATCGCAAGACCAATCGCGGCTTCAGCGGCAGCCACGGTCAGCACAAACAACGCAAACACCTGCCCCATGATATCGGCGTGGAAGTGCGAAAAGGCGACCAAATTGATGTTAACGGCCAGCAGCATAAGTTCGATCGACATCAAAATGACGATCACGTTCTTGCGGTTCAGAAAGATACCGAGGATCCCAAGCGTGAAGAGACACGCCGCAACGGTGAGATAATGTGCGATTGTGATGTCCATGACGTGCCTATTTTCGCCCTTCGCTCGACGGCACGACCGCCCCGCCTGACGATATCTTGACCAATTCCACGCCCGTGGCTGGGGTGCGGGCCACCTGCGCTGCGATCGACTGCCGCTTAACACCCTCCCGATGGCGCAAGGTCAACACAATCGCGCCGATCATCGCGACCAGCAGCACCAGCCCAGCGACCTGAAAGAAATAGATGTGCTTGGTGTAAAGAACTCTGCCAATCGCCTCGGTGTTGGTCACGTCACTCGCCATCTGTGTCGTTCCCGCCGGACGCACCCCTTCCAGACCTGAGCCCAGTGTCAACAGAGCAATCAGCTCCGCAAGCACGATGCCCGCAACAAGGAGACCAACTGGTGCATTGCGAATGAACCCCGCCTTCAATTCCGCAAAGTCGACGTCCAGCATCATGACGACGAACAAAAACAGCACCGCCACCGCACCCACGTAAACGATGACGAGCAGCATCGCCAAAAACTCGGCGCCCAGCAGAATGAAGAGCCCCGCGGCATTGAAAAACGCAAGGATGAGAAACAACACGGCATGCACGGGATTGCGCGCCAGAATGACCATGGCGCCTGAGGCCACGGCCAGGCCAGCGAACAGGTAGAAGAAGATAGCCGTCAACATGCCATTGGTCCCCATACCCTGCAGGCAGCGCTCACGCAGCCCGAAGGGTTACCCTCATCTGTACTTCGCATCAGCCGCAAGATTGCGCGCGATCTCGCGTTCCCAGCGATCCCCGTTCGCGAGCAGCCGTTCCTTGTCGTAGAAGAGTTCTTCGCGCGTCTCCGTTGCAAATTCGAAGTTCGGGCCCTCCACGATCGCATCCACCGGACAGGCCTCCTGGCATAGTCCGCAGTAGATGCATTTCGTCATGTCGATGTCGTAGCGCGTCGTGCGCCGCGTGCCGTCGTTGCGCCTCGGCCCCGCTTCGATGGTGATGGCTTGCGCCGGGCAGATTGCTTCGCACAGTTTGCACGCGATACAGCGCTCCTCACCGTTGGGATAGCGTCTCAGTGCGTGCTCACCGCGAAAGCGCGGCGACAGCGGCCCTTTCTCGAAGGGATAATTTAAGGTCTTCTTGGGAGCGAAGAAATAGCGCATCGCCAAGCCGAATGCCTTGACGAATTCTATGAGCAGGAGCGATCGGGCACCTTGCGCGATATTCATGGAAGCAGACCTTATCTACTCGTCATACGATCAACGGCGGCCCGACGAAATAGCCGATCACCATCACGCGCACGATGTCGAGGCGAGCGATCAGCCCCGCACGTTCGGCGGGTTTGCACAATTGATCTCCCCCGTTTACCCGATGAGATCGCGTCTGCCGTCGTTCGGAGAGCGATAACCGGCATCAGACCCAGCGCCGGGCTGGCGGGCGCGCTCTTGATTTCGTGGCTCACGATGCCAACCCCCCAAAATGCAGCACGGACGCCACCACCACAACCGCGAAGAGCGACAGCGGCAAGAACACTTTCCAGCCAAGCCGCATCAGTTGGTCATAGCGGTAGCGCGGAACAATCGCCTTCACCATGGCGAACATGAAGAACATGAACGTTACTTTGCCGACGAACCAGACGACGCCCGGCACAAGATTCAGGGGCCAGACGTCGAGCGGCGGCAACCAGCCGCCCAAAAACAGGATCGTCGCGAGGGCGCACATGGTGACGATGGCAACGTACTCACCCAGCATGAAAAGGAGATAGGGCGTGGACGAGTATTCGACCATGAACCCTGCCACCAACTCCGATTCTGCTTCAACCAGATCGAACGGCGGACGGTTCGTCTCAGCCAGAGCCGATATGAAAAAGATCACGAACATCGGTAGCAGCACGAGCCAATACCAATCCAGGATCGAGGCTGGCAGACCCGCCGCCGTCCCTATGCCCGTCGCTTGCGCGCGCACGATCTCCGTCATGTTGAGCGAACCGACGATCAGCAGCACAGTGATGATGACGAACCCGATCGAAACCTCGTATGAGACCATCTGCGCCGCAGAGCGCAGCGCTCCCATGAAGGGGTATTTGGAATTCGACGCCCAACCGCCCATGATCACGCCATAGACGCCCAACGACGAGATGGCGAGAATATAAAGGATGCCGACGTTCAAGTCGGCGATGACCCACTTACCCCAGCCATCCTCGCTCACGGGAATGACCGCCCAAGCGGCGAGCGCGCATACCGCTGTCGCGATCGGGGCCAGCAGGAAAACGCCCTTGTTTGCGCCCGCGGGTATGATGGGCTCTTTGACCGCGAACTTGATGAGATCGGCAAAGGATTGAAGGAGTCCGAAGGGGCCGACGACATTGGGTCCCTTGCGCATCTGCACCGCGGCCCACACTTTCCGATCCATGAGCAGTAGGTATGCGATCGCGACGAGGAGCACCACCAGCAGCAAGAGGCTTTGGCCGACCATGATGGCGAGCTGAATGAGATAGTTGATCCAGTCCACGCCATCCGATGTGTGAGCGGTCACCATGTTTCGCCCCTCATTCCGCAGCCGCGCGCGTACGAGAGCGCGCCTGCATGGCGCTGAGCTCCGCCATCACCTGCGAGGCGCGCGCGATTGGATTGGTCAAGTAGAAGTCAGCCACCGCCGACCGGAATGGGGTGTCACCGATTGAGACCGGTGCTGCCGCCAGCGACCTGATCGCCGCTCGGTCGGCGGGCGTGACGGCGTTCAAGTGCGCCAGTCCTGGGTGCTGCTTGTACATCCGCGCGCGGAGTTCAGCGAGCGTGTCGAAGGGCAGCGCATGCCCGATCTCGGCCGACAGAGCCCGCAAGATTCGCCAGTCTTCGCGAGCCTCACCAGGCGGCTCGACAGCCGCGACGGTCTGCTGCACCCGGCCTTCAAGGTTGACGTAGGTCGCACTCTTCTCCGTGTAGGCTGCACCGGGCAGGATCACGTCGGCGCGGTGCGCCCCCCGGTCACCGTGACTGCCCTGATAAATCACGAACGGCCCCGAGCCGACGTCGATTTCGTCGGCACCAAGGTTGTAGAGCACATCGACACCGCCGCGGACCATGTCGGCCGTCGCGAGCGCGCCGGCCGCGGGCACAAACCCGATGTCCAGGCCACCAACGCGCGCTGCCACCGTGTGCAGAATGCCAAAGCCGTTCCAATCCTCGCGCACCGCGCCCAAGCGTTCAGCAAGCTTTGCTGCCAGTCGCAGAATTCCGCTACCATCAGCCCGCGCTAAAGCACCGATACCCACCAGAACAATCGGATTTTCACCTCGACGCTCGGCAGACTGTGCGACCCGCTGGAGGGTATCGGGACCTGCGCCGAGAAGCTCGCAGCGATATGTGAGATCGGCGGCAGGTCCAATGACGTTGACATGGAGTCCGCCGCTCAGCCAGCGCCGACGGATCCGGGCATTGAGTACAGGCGCCTCGATGCGCGGATTGGACCCAACAAGGACGATATGATCGGCGCGGTCGATACCGGCAATGGTGGGATTAAAAATATAGCTCGCGCGTCCAAGCGCTGGATCGAGCGCCTCGCCCATCTGCCGGCAATCGATGTTTTGGACGCCCAGATGCCCGAGCAACGCCTTCAAAGCGAACATATCTTCAACGCCCGCAAGATCGCCGGCAATTGCGCCGATGCGGCCAGGGTGCGTGGTGCGCAGTTTTTGGGCGACAATATCTAGCGCCTCGGCCCACGAAGCCGGCTCCAAACGACCGTTGCGACGCACATAGGGCTGGTCGAGCCGCTGCGATTTCAAGCCATCGACAACATGCCGCGTCTTGTCGGAAATCCATTCCTCATTCACGGCATCGTTGTTGCGTGGCAGGATGCGCATGACCTCCCGTCCGCGCGTGTCGACCCGGATCGCCGCACCCTGTGCATCCATGACATCAATGGATTCTGTTTTGCGAAGCTCCCAGGGCCGGGCGTTGTGGGCCCAGGG
>JAKALI010000015.1 GCA_021813195.1 Pseudomonadota bacterium | reverse complement strand
ACGGAGCGAGGGCCCCGTTCCGACATCCGTGCGGCAGATCAGCGTGACTCGAATCCTGACGACCCTCACGCGGCGTGTGAGCGCTGCCAGAACTTCACCCGCCCCGTAACTCGCGGGGCCATAGCTTGGCACGCTTGAATCACGTCCAAAAAAATACATGACGCGCGCTGACCATTGAGGTCCTTTGGAGCGCGTGCTAGGGATGAAACTCGGTGAGCCTGGGGGTGAACCCGTATTTAGTCCGCGCATGTTCGACCGCGACAGTCGTTATGATGGTTGTGGTCGCATTAAAAGAACGCGGAATTCGGCAGACAGAATTTCGCAAATCGATGCGGCATTCGTCGGGTCGAACACGTTTACACTCAGTCGGCATGCGATAGCGAGCTGTCGTTTTCGACAAACACCGTCTGCCACCAACGCCCACCGGATAGACGAGCACGTCCCCAGGGGCTTATCGGTATCACGGTGTGGGGCTTCGGAGCCGCAAATCGCGCTTCGCAACATCGCAGTGGAGTGGTCGTCATGCGTAGCTTGTTGATCGTGACCCTCGTTGCGGCCAGCTTGGCGTACATCGCCGTGACCGCCCTGCCAACTAGCCACGACCGCGAGATGCAGGTGGCCCGCGTGACGCGGATCCTGGCGCAAGGAAGCGATCCGGCGCCCTCTTTGCCCATTGCCGCTGAACAGCCGGGGCTGCGCCAGCCGGTGGTCGCAAGCCCGCCACAGGCCGATTGGTACACGACGTTCGCACGCAGCGCCGCTGTCGTCGATCCCCAAAAATTGGGCCCGTCCGCTCCGTCGGCTTCGATGCCCAAAGCTGCCGCCACCGCGCCCTCGAGCTGGAATGTCACCATCAACTCGACGGGACCGTTCACAGCCGGTGGCGAGGCCAGCGCGGCGCAGCGCCTCCAGACCGTGCGCGCGCTGCAGTCGGAATTAAAGCGGGCGGGTTGCTACGAAGGTCGCGTCGATGGCAGCTGGGGACGATCGACGCAGCAAGCGATGCTCCACTTTCTGGACAGCGTGAACGGCTCGCTGCCGGTTGATGAGCCCGACCCCATCCTCTTGCGATTGGTTCAAGGTCATGACGGTGTCGTGTGCGGTGGGCAGCCCTGCCGGTCGTCGAGCAGCTCAGCAGATGGACTTTGTCAGTCCTGGTCCGTCATTGCGTCTCCCGCCTCGCCTCGATCCCAGTCCGCAACGGCAGCGGCCTCACGCGCCGCACCGATGCCTGAATCAGCAGCCCAGCCTCTGCCTGGTCGAATGGCGATCGGTGGGCCGCGACCGGCTAACATCCAGTCCGCCTCGCAATCCGATGCCCCACCCGATGCGGTGTCTGAGCCTCTTCCCTGGCATCACAAAACCGGGCGTTCTGAACGGGTGGGCCAGCAGCGAACACACGATGATATGACGCCGAAACTGGCCGCTCTCGATCCGGCGGAGTTCACCGCTTCGAATACCAACGGGACAAACCCAAGCGAAGTGCGCTCGGTCGCGGCACCTGCGACGATTGACGACGGCGAGAATGATCGCCCCCGTGAATGGGCAACGCGCGAGCGCCGCGAACGCAAACTCCCGGTCCAGAGGGCAACCAAATCATTTGATCAAAAAAAGCCCACCGCTCCCAAGCGGCGTCAGACCTATGCGACCAGATCGGTGCAGTCGCTGTTCCTACACCCGCTGGGACGGATGTAGTGGCTGGCATGCCGGTGTTCGGCTGTCGCATGTTCGGCATCACCGGTTACACGACGTCACTCTGATTGCGATCGTGATCCGCGCTCTGCGCAGCCCGTCCTCCCTGTTGGTTTAACCGCGCTGTGCACGCGGGGTTTGAACCTCCTCCAACAGCCAGGATAGGTACGACGCCGAACCGCCCTCGACCGGCAAGATCAGAAACGCGGGGTTTTCGTACGGATGGCGCGCCCGTCCCTCGGCAAGAACGCGCTCAGCCAAAGCGGCGGTGGTCTTGATGATGGCGACGCATTCCGAGTCGCGCTGGAGTTCGCCCTCCCAACGGTAAATCGAGATTCCTCCATCCAGGATGTTCACACAGGCCGCCAGACGCATGTCCACGAGATCGCGCGCCACCGCTTCAGCCCTATCGCGGTCGGGAAAGGTCGCGTAGATGAGTACGGGCTTGTCCAACGGTTCCATCTGCGCCAGCCTCCATCATCCCGAGCCCTGTCGGCAGGTCTCTCCGATCCTCTTCAGCCGCCATCCCCCCCAGCGCCATGCCTCAATCGGAACGATCCTTCAAACGCATCGCCTTCGTCGCCAGCGACGTGCCTGAGGCCAAAGACGCTATCCAACGCCTGACCGCGCGCTATGGCAATGCCAAAGTGCCTGAAGCCGATGCCATCGTTGCGCTTGGAGGCGACGGCTTGATGCTGCAGACCCTCCACCGCTTCATGAATGATCGCATTCCGATTTACGGGATGAACCGTGGTTCGGTCGGCTTCTTGATGAATGAGTATCATGAAGACGACCTCTACGAACGCCTTGCGCGCGCGGAGGTGAGCCGCGTCCATCCGCTCTCGATGGTCGCTTATGACGCGGCAGGCAAGGCGGCCAAAGCGCTGGCCATCAACGAGGTTTCTCTGTTCCGCCAAGCCTATCAGGCCGCCAAACTCACGATCGCGGTGGACGGCAAGGTCCGTATCGACGAACTGATTTGCGATGGCATCCTGGTGGCAACTCCAGCCGGTTCCACGGCCTACAACCTGTCCGCACACGGCCCCATTCTGCCGCTCGACGCCAAGCTGCTGGCGCTGACCCCGATCAGCCCCTTCCGACCAAGGCGCTGGCGCGGGGCGATCCTGCCCAACCATGCCCACATCACCATTACCGTGCGCGAGCACGACAAGCGCCCTGTCAGTGCGGTCGCAGATCACACCGAAATCCGCAACGTCGTGCGGGTTGAAGTCGAGCAGGCGCGCCATGTCGAGTTGCTGATGCTGTTCGACCCCGGCCATAGCCTTGAAGAACGCGTGCTGGCCGAGCAGTTCCTGTATTGAGGAAACGTGCGAGCCTTCACGTGCCAATCCCGACGACTTATGGCGAAGATCACTATGGCCGACGCTACACTTGATGTCCGGGGTCTCAGATGTCCCTTGCCGATCCTGAAGGCCAAAAGAGCCATCATGACGGTTCCCCCGGGGGGGCTCCTCGAAGTGCTCGCCACAGACACAGGGGCCTTGGAAGACTTTCAGGCCTTTGCAGCGGCGACGGGGCATGGGCTGGTGGAGTACGCTCAGATGAACGGCGTGTGGCGGTTCGTTCTGCGCCGGGCCAGCGGCAACTCTGATCGCTGATTTCCTTGAGCCCCGGTCGGCTTGACACCCAACGGGCCCGCTCGCATAACAGGCGCCTTGCAATTGGCACACCTGGAATCCCGCCGAATGGCGGTGGCGTCGCGAACGGGTGGTCCTCGGGCGGTTAGCTCAGCGGTAGAGCACACCCTTCACACGGGTGGGGTCGCAGGTTCAATCCCTGCACCGCCCACCATCGTCGCCTTATAAGCCACGGAGCGCATTGGCCGGCGCCGCGGCTCAGTAGCATCGTGGGCAGCCTCTCAGCCCATGTTTGCGTCACCTCAACGCGCATGGACCTCGCTCTTAGGTTATGTCCACGTTCGACGGATACTTCAGCGCCAACCTGAACCGCGGCGCACATCCGCTGCCGACCCTCACTGTCCAACCCCAACGCATCGCCATGGTTTTTGATGCTTCAAGTCCAGTCCCGCGGTTGTCCTGGGCTCTCACCCCCGGCACGCAGCGGCAGCAGCGCCGTTCGACCAAGTTTGAAAACCTCAAGCATCGCGATTTGTGAAGCGAAGTCCCAGACACCCTCCAGGCAAATGGCTGGATCGCCTATCGCCGTATGCTTGTGTGCCTTCTCGCGCCGAAGGCATCGAAGCGCTTCCATGACTTCACGGCAACTCCCGCCCCACAATCTCACACAGATCAGTCATTCCCACGCTCGACTTGGTGAAGATTGGGACCCAATTTGTGGAGATGTGATTTTTCAATCATTGCGCCTGGGCGAAATACGAACCTATCGTTTTCAAAAGGCCAGATGATTCGTCTTGGAAACATCCCTCGTTCTGCGTTTCGGCCGAAACAAAGCCACGACAAAAACGAGGTACCAGGAAAATGAGAAATGGGATTTTCTGCACACGCGCCTTATGCATTCTTGCGATGTGCGCGACGCAAATGGTCATCGGCTCGCTTGCTCGCGCGAACGAGCACGGATCGACGCGCACGCTTTGGAGCAACGGGGGCGCCGATACGCAAAGGGTCGTATCGTTCTCGGGCTTCGACGTCTCCGAGGATGCACACTCCTTTTATTCCGGCACGCTTATCGCTCTGAACGGTGATTTTTCCCGGGATGGTCTGATTTTCCGCGCCATCGGCGTGTCGTCGGACTACGAATACAGGGAAGTGAGTGTGCCGGGCGGAAAGGTTGATGGTGATGATCGCGCGATCGACGTGATGCTGGGGTATCAGAAAACGATTGGGGTCATCACGGCGACTGCTTATGTGGGCTTCGAGTATCGCGACATCGAGCTGTCACCCGCTGATCCTGCGAATGACATTCAAGGCGACGAAGCTGGCTTCAAGGTCGCGCTCGACGCGCAGACGAGCGATGAGATCCCACTTTTTCTGTCCTTCAGCGGCGCGTACTCGACCGCGTTCGACTCCTACTACGCCCTGGGTCGGCTGGGCTATAACATGACGCGGGTCGTGGTTGGTGCGGAGGGCCTGCTTGGCGGCATCGACGGTGAAGAATATCAGCGCCTCGGCGGGTTCATCACCTATCGCTTCAATCTAACGCCGCAGATGCCGGCTGAACTGACTGCGAATGTCGGCCATCAATTCATTGATGATGAAGGCGATCCGGATGGCTTCAACGTCACCACCGGCGGAGAGGGTACGTATGGTGGCGTGTCGTTCTCCTTTGCATTCTGAACATGCGGCAACGCCCTTCTCAATTCATGACGTAGGGCGTTCCGCTCAACCGCAAGTACTCGGTGCGGATCCCGCGTGACGACGATCTGTGTTTCTATTGCTGAATAATATGTGTTCAGATGTTCTTTTCGGGTCATTTCTGCGTGCCGGCCGCTCGGATTAAGCGATCGACAGTTTATGGCTCGTCGCTCGGTCATCATATTGACGCTGATCAGAATTTCTTTTCCGTCCCGGCTCTCGTTCATGTTGACATTGCGTCTCTGGTACATAACGTAACATTTTGTTAGGGTTCTGCTCCCGAGCTGGAGTTTGGCTGATGGCAATCCAGTTGCGACGGAACTTTTTTGGCGCGCGGCACGTGACAAACGCATAATGGATCAGGCGATCTGATTTGCCTCATCGAATGCGAGCTTGTGTGCCATGACAGTGGTCGGGCTCTTCTTTGAGACGATCCGACATCAGAGCGTGTGCCAGTCTCCTGTCTTCACAGTCGCCGTCGTTCGTGGCGTTCAAAAAGTGGATGTGGCCATGTTAGTATCGCGTCGCGCGTGCACTGCCCCCTTTGCATGCAGCGTACTGGTCTGCGCTCTGATAGGTACAACGAGCGGGGTTCGCGGCGCGCCCTCGGACGCCGATACAGCAATAGACAAGCGCGCAGCGTCGGCGCCGTGTCTCAACATTTACCATGACGAAGTCGAGGCCGACGGCTCGGGACCCATCAACGCGATCATGTTGGCCAATCTCCTGGGGCATTGGCCGCACTACGAGATACGTGTTCGTCCGATCGCATCTTACACAACGGCAGATCTTGAGACCTGCAAGAGCACGATTTACCTCGGCACGTCTGCAGACACGGACATCCCTGAGGCGTTTCTGGCCGACTTCCTCGGCAAAGACCGGCTGATGGCGTGGGTCGGATTCGGCCAAAATCAGCTTAATCAGAGCATCTTTGCAAAGACCTTCGATCACGTGGTTTCGGGTCAAGTCACCATCGACGACACATCCCGCAGCCAGACTGCCCAAGAGAACGAGCCAGGCTTCTTCCAGCACGTCGCCTACAAAGACCGACTGTTTCGCAAGTCCGTCGAACGCTGGGAGGGCGAGACCATCGGCGCGTTTGCGGCCGTGCGCTTCGTGCCCACGAATGGCGACGCCAAGAACAAGGTGCTCGCCAATCTCATCCACAACAAAACCTATCAGATGACGCCCTACATCTTACGGGCAGGCAAGAAATTCGTCGTCGGCGATATTCCGTTCTCGTACATGCACGAGGCGGATCGGTATTTCGTGTTTGCCGACGTGTTGTTCGATATCCTCGATGAGGAGCCGGTTCGCAGTCAGCCCCTGGCCTTTTCACGCACGGAAGACATCCACGGTTTCTACGAACTTCGCCTGTTGGAAGCGACGCTATCGGCCCACATCGCCGAGAATGTCCCCTTCTCGATCGCACACATTCCTCTGTTCGCAGACCCGTTCAATGCGTATGGCTCGGGCGTCGTTGCCACGCCCGTGCGGGCCGACACACAAGCCAATTTCCTCGCGCTCGTACGCAGAATTGCGGGAGAAGAACGGAATGCCATCATTTGGCACGGGGTGACGCACCAGTACGGGGCTCGCAAGAACCCGCATTCGGGAACATCCGGTGACGATTACGAATTCTGGGACATGGTCGCCAATCGGCCGATTGGTGAGGACTCGGTGCAATGGACACTCGACAGGCTGGCGCAAGCCTTACCCGTTTTCGAGGCCTACAATATCAAGCCGAGATACTGGGTGACGCCCCACTACCACGCGTCCGCTGTCAATGCGCGCACGTTCGCTGAGGTCATTCCCTGGCAAGTCGGCCGCATGACCTACTATCCTTCTTCTTTCGGCGCCAAATTTACAATCCCAGCGGCGGATCGGACACGTGCACCCGAGATGCCCTCCGTGGATCGCCAAAGGCTTGAAGACCTCAAGGGACGACAGCTTGAAGGGCTGGACAATCGCTCACAGAGCGGCCTCACCCAGATGTTCCCGTATGAAATCTATCGGGACGTCTATGGGCAGCGTATTCTTCCGGAGACGCTCGGCTACTTGTCCTATGCTACGAGTGAGCAAACCGCTTTCATTCGTACCGTCGACGACATGCTGGCGGACGCGCGACGAAATCAAGTCATACGGGACTATTGGGCCTCCTTCTTCTACCACCCCTACATCTTTGCCAGCAAAGAAGACGGCGGGATCGGCCGGTTCGCCGGCGATACGCTGGAGCTGCGCAAACTTCTGGCGGGTTTGAAGCTGCTGGGCTTTCAATTCACGGGTCTGTCCGAATTCGAGGCATCAGTAACGAAGGGGCCGGACAGATTTGGCTCACTCGGTCAACCGAGCCAAGTGCCAAACTAGCCTGCGTGTCAGTCGGCCATCGGGTCGGTTGGTTTGCAATGTCAACAAAGCTTGCGTAGCGGATTGAGTACTGCGTCATGGAAATCGCGCTGGCAACGACGCTTCTCATCGTTGGCGTCCTCGTGCTTCTCGCTTCGCTCGATGATCTCATCGTCGACGTTTTAAGCCACGTCAAACTGCGCCAGCCGCGCTTCAAGACCTTGCGCGACACATCGGACCGGTCGGAACAAGCGACCGTCGTGGTTCAACAACCAGCGATCGCCATTTTCGTTGCGAACTGGCACGAGGCCGACGTCCTGGGCCCGATGGTCGAACGCAATCTTGCGAATTTCGGCTCCACCCAGGTGCGTTTTGTCCTGGGCGTCTACCCCAATGATGTTGAAACGCGGGCCGTGGCGGAGGACTTGGCGCGAAGATTCCCCTCAACGGTGGAAGTTGTCGTCAATCGACGCAATGGGCCCACATCCAAAGGCCAGATGCTTAATGAAATGTTTTGGCGCGTGTTCGCGCAGCCAAGCAATGCTCCCGACCTCGTCGTCCTGCACGATAGCGAGGACGTGATCGCACCGCGCTCCTTCGAGGTCTATGCGCGCGAAGCCGCGCACCACGCGATGATCCAGATCCCGATATTCTCGATCGATTCGCGTTCCCGATCTCTGGTCGGCGCGACATACATGGAGGAGTTCGCTGAACGACACACCTCCGAGATGCTGCTCAGGCAGGAGCTCGGTGCTTTCGTGCCGTCTGCGGGCGTTGGCACCTGCCTTCGCAAAGACCTCATCCTCTATTTTTTATCGACGCGGGGACACGTCCTGGAACCTGGCAGTGTTACAGAGGATTACATCCTCGGCGCTCAAGCGCATCTTGTAGGCTTCTCGACAGCTTTTGCCGCGTATCGGGAAGGCCCCGGGTCTCAATCTCCAATCGTTGCAACGCTCGAGTATTTTCCAAAGGCATTCTGGTCCTCGGTTCGCCAGCGGACACGCTGGACGTATGGTATCGGCTTTGAGAGCGCGCGACGGGTGGGATGGTTCGGCTCTGCGTGGAATCGCTTTTTTCTCTATCGCGACCGTAAGGGTGCCATCGCAAATTTCCTGCCGCTGATCTCACTCGTCATCCTCGCGGCCTGTCTGATGATCCAGCCGGATTACAGCGCCATGGCCGATTGGCAGAAGACGCTCTTGATCGGCGTCCTGGCGATGAACAGCCTCAACATCGTTGTGCGCGTCATGATGAAGGCGTTGGCGCTCAAGACGATCTACCACACCTACGACATCGTCGGACTTCTCGCGCGCTGGCCGATCGCACTGATCATCAATGCTCTTGCCGCCGCGCGGGCGTGGCGCAGCTTCATTGTTGAGTCGGGATTAGCCTCAAAACCTATTGCCTGGGCGAAAACCCAACACGAAATCCCGGTAACGTTTAGCCTATCCGGCGCGAGGCTAGCACCGGCCGAGGCGAGCGCGGGTCGGACATCGCAGTCACGGTCTGCCTGGACCAATAGGTCCTTCGCGACGGCTGCCGGCGGTGCGGTCACGCTCGGCATCCTCGGCCTGATCGTTGCGGGCGGCCTGCGGGTTCTGGAGCCGCTCCTTGCACCGGCCCCCTTGCAGGTCGCGGGATCCGATCCGGATGTCATCGACAACGAAGAACGGCGCATCGTCGAAGGCCTGGCGGTCGCGCAGGTGCCTCGCCCCTCTCCCCCAGAGATACCAATCACGTCGTCGAACCCCACGGCGCAGCCCAAGCATGAGGTACCCGATCCGTTGCCCGCAACGACCATCGCGCTGGCCGAATTCAGTCTCGCCTCGGCCGCCATGCGCGATGAACGAATCATCGCCGCCGCGGTGCCCCCGCAGCCTCTGGACGCCACGATCGCTCTTGCAGCACTTGAAGAATCGGAGCCCGCCGATGAGATCGCAGCCGTCGATGCAGAGCATAGCGGGACACAAGAGTTACCCGATCCCATCAAAAATGCACGACTGATTGCGACGGCGACCAGTATGGCGGAGTTTTCATTGGCAAATGCGGCATCTGAGGACGCGCGACTCATCGGACGGGCGCGCGAGCCCGCTGTTGTCGATGGCGCGGATGTGCTGGTTGCAAACGCCGGCTCCGACGACGCCTTCGAAACCCTCCAGACCGGCGCCATCACGCGCCCACCCCAGCTCGTCGTGCAGTCTGACGAGGTGGTTCGAATCGCCGAGGACGGGATAGCACGCGCAGCTCTTTCCGACACAGCGATCTTGACGCGAACGCGCGAGGCACAGCCCGCGAATGCGAGGCCCCCGCTCATTGCTCAGCCAGAAGTCCGGGATGGTCTGCAAAGGGATCTGCCGTCAACGCCGCCTCTGGTGACAGAGCGGGCGGAGAGAGTCGAGGACGAGCGCGCACTCCAAGAGAAAGTTAAAGCAACTCTCGCAGCCATCGAGGACGCCGATCGCGCGATCCTCAAAAAAGCCGGCCGCGCTTCCCGTTACCTCGATGCGCCGCCACGGCAGAAATTTGCACGGGTACGAGATAAGGATCCGCAGGATGACAAACCGACGAAATTGAGCCCGAGCGGCGTGAAGAAATCCATGGCGACAGCGTCAAAGGTCACATCTCGCGGAGCAAACACCATCAAGAGTAAGGCGCGCCCAGCGCAAGGCATAGCCGTCGCGCAAGTGACCTTTCCGCAGCCGACCAAGACATCCAACGTCCGCCGCGCATCCACACATTTGCGCCGCGCCTGCGAGAGTCCGCAATGCCGCGCACGGCCTGCTACCAGCTTTCGGCAGAGTCTGCCCGCGATACCAAGACCTTCCTGACTGTTCGCATACGCCAATCAGTTCCAGCGTCGAAGGAGTTTCTGCGTGCATCGATCTCTTATGGTGTTCGGAACCCGGCCTGAGATCATCAAACTCGGACCCGTGTATCGCGCAATGCGTGCACGACAAAGGGCACACGTCGAAGTGTTCTGGACCGGGCAGCACGTCGATCTGGCCGACGGCCTGATCGATTTATTCGAAATCGACGTCAGTTTCTCCGCCACGGACGTGATGGACCAGAAGAGTCTTTCGGAAAAGGCTGGGCGTATTCTCGAACGCCTTGGTGAAATTTTGCGCACCAGATCCTACGACTCGATTGTCGTCCAAGGCGACACGCTGTCGGCCATGGCGGGAGCCATTGCAGGATTTCTGCATCGTGTGCCTGTGGCCCATGTCGAAGCCGGATTGCGGACGCACAACCTAGAAGCACCATGGCCAGAAGAATTCTCGCGACGTGTGATCGCAATCGCGACAACGTGGCACTTTCCGCCCACGCGCGCCGCCTACGACAATCTGGTGCGAGAGGGTGTGTCGCGTAACCAGATCGTGACCACCGGAAACACGGTCGTCGATGCCCTTGAATATGTCCGCCATCGACTCGCTGAGGGCCATGAACTGCACAACACGTCACTGGCCACTCTGCCGTTGAACAAAAAATTGATTCTCGTGACAGGTCATCGCCGTGAAAACTTCGGCGAGCCCATGGCACGGGTGCTTGAAGCCTTACGCCTCCTGGCAGAGGACGGTGACAAAGTCCTGGTTTTCCCCGTGCATCCAAATCCTGCGGTTCGGGCCGCGGTAGCGCAGCATCTCGGTTCAAACGCCAATATTCATCTTGTCGATCCTCTGCGTTACACCGATTTCGTCTATCTCCTCGCGCGGGCTTGGACCGTGGTCACCGATTCTGGGGGTATTCAGAAAGAAGCACCCTCGTTCGGCATCCCTGTCGTCATCACTCGAGAGGTGACTGAGCGGCCTGAAGTTGTCGACGCCGGGTTTGGGCACCTCGTTGGAACTGATACGGATCTTATCGTCAACACAGTCCGCAACTTGACAGCCGGCAGTCATCCGACGCGCATCAATGCCATGAGCCCATTCGGTGATGGGCACGCTGCGCAACGCATCGCCCGGCTTCTCCTTGACGATGACGCTGCGGAGCGCTTGCTGCGTCGCACGGCTGAAGTCATCTCCGACGGTACAACACTGCGAGCGGATCCGCCACCTGTTTGAGGGGCTCTGTCACGACATGAGCGCGGACCGCACCAAACGGGCGACTTGGCTGTCGGCAGTGACAGCGTAGGCGCTGTCGTTGCGGCGTGAGACGCTCCAATGCCAGAAATCAATACCCGTAAGCCAAGGTCCTTGCCCATTCACGACATTAAGCACGGCTTTATAAGCGTTGAGCGCTTCTTCAGGATCGGGTTCCAACGACGGTTCAACACTTGATGGTTCCGTCGACGTTAGATCGAACGGTACAACACCCCATTCTGCGAGCATGATGGGACGGTTATGCCGGCGTGAGACGGCGTGAATATCCTCCATAATCCGAACCAGTCGCCGCTGCAGAAGATCAACGCTCGGACGGCCACGACCGACGGCCTCGCGGGCGCGAGCCAACGGGAAGTAGGCATCGATGCCGATCTCATCGAGAGCACCCCAGAACGGAACATTCTGGTATTCGTCGTAATTTGCCGCGTAACTCAAAATACACGATCCGCCGCCGATTTCGCGGCGACACGCTCTGATCAAATCCAACCAGAACGGCGTGCAGGTTGGGTCCATCGCAACTCCGCTCAGTTCGGAACCGATATAGAAGCGGTCCACACCGTTCGCGAGCGCTACTCTGAGTAATTCAAAGACATAACCCTTGTAGGATGAAAAGAACGCCGAGCGGGTGGCGTCGTTGAGACGAATGGTCCCCCGCCAAATGACGCCCTCCCCTTCCGGGTTGTCGATCTCAATCATAGGTTTGAGCCCGACGCTGAGCCCATGCGAGCGCGCTGCAGCCATAATCTCTGCCAAAATGGGAGGTGGTGGTCCCTCGATGAGCCCATACGCGCTCTTGCTCACGAGTTGACGTGTTTTGTCGTTCAGGATGCGGTAGGGGACGAGAGTGACGCGCGGAACTCCAAGCGTACGGAGTATCTTGATTGTGTCGAGCCATGGCGCGGCCCGCATCATCGCCTTGCTATCCCACGTGATCAAATTGAAACCCAGGAGCTCGGGTCGCACCCTCAGCGGAGGGGCGTCGCAGCCGGAACTCAACGCGGCTCCCGCCACGGCACCTCCCCCTGCAAGTTTTAGAAATTCGCGACGATCCACATCGATATTCCGATGATGCGCAGACCCATATCAAAATGCGCGGATCGATCGTCTGTCCCCGCCTCGTTCATGGAGAGTATTGATAGTTTACAAGTCTAAGCCGGCACGGTCGACGTGACAATCCAGGAAAGCCGAATTCCCTGATGGCAACCGTTGGCACCCTTGCGTCGAGGCCTCATGATCAGGGGGTGGATCGCACCTGCCGACTGTATTGTCCCGAATTCGCAACCCTCCACCTTCGACCTGCTGCTGAAAGACAGGTGATGTGCACCGGTTGGTCACGCTGGAGGCACGCTGTCGAGACGACAGCACACCCGATCGGCAGGGAGGACATCCGTGACCGTGGGTAAAGCTCGGCCCTGTAGCCGCCTTGCCACGCCCAACGTCGAACAGGTCCACGAGCATGGGTTCTGCTTTGTCACACGATTTGAATTGAGCTACTTCTTCCAATTGGTGCAGCAGTCCATTGCGACGTTGCCTCGATCTCGTCTGTTGAGAACGTGACTTGGAATACTTGCCGATGTTGAGCCCGTCTCGCGCCGTTCTGACATCTCTCATGGTTGTCCTCATCGGGTCGGCTTCGGCGCAGGCCACGGACATGTTCGGGGGCGGACCGCTGGAGCTCCAAGCCGGTGGCTTTGTGATTGTCGCGCCCAAATACGAGGGATCGAAGGACTACGAAGTGATTGGTGCTCCGCTCGTGGCTCCGGCCGGATCGAGTGATACGGGCTTTATTCAGTTCCGCGGCCCGGATGACGTTCGGATCCGCCTTCTCAATTTCAACGGCTTCGAGGCCGGACCGGTTGTCGGCTGGCGCTTCGATCGCGACGAAAGCGATAGCGCGCGGTTGGCTGGACTCGGAGACGTCGATGGTGGCGTCGTCGTCGGCGGCTTTGCAGCTTACAACTTCGGCACGTTCAAGCCGTTTGTGTCCTACAACCACCAGGTCTCGGGCGACGAGACCGGAGGTCTTTTACGCTTTGGCGCCGAAACTCCGTTGACCTTCGGCGCGATAAAGGTCACGGCCCTTGCGGGTGCCACCTGGGCCGACGACGATTACATGGATGCCTACTTCACTGTCGCCGCACCCACCCTCATCCTGCCAGCGTACAATGCCGATTCCGGGGTTAAAGACGTTTTCGTCGGCTTTAATGCCGATGTGCCGCTCAGTGCGCACTGGAGCCTGAAGGTGATGGGCCAGTACTCACACCTGATCGGTGACGCGGCGGACAGCCCGATCGTTGAAGAAGAAAGTCAATTCGTCGGCGGCCTCGGCCTTACCTACCGCTTTAATTTGGGCCCTTGAGGGGCCCCACGTTCGACGGCCTGCCCGCCGAGGATGGCGCGAAGTCTCTGCGCTCTTTGACGGATGACGGACGAGTACGCTGCCTCAGGCTTTCGCCAGCACGACATCGTCGTGAAATGCGTTGCCGGCCAGCGTCGGCTTGACGACGCCGGCACGTACGCAGAAATCCCCGAAGTGTTCGCCATCCAGCCGCTCTTTCGCGTAGCGCTTGAAGAGCGGATCGAGCAACGCGAGGATTTGCTCGCGGTTGACGTCCTGAGCATAGAGCTTAGAGAGCCGTGTCCCGTCGAACGCGGCGCCGAGATACAGGTTGTAGAGGCCGGGCGAGCGGCCAACGAACCCAATCTCGGCCAGGTAAGGGCGCGCGCAGCCGTTCGGGCAACCTGTCATGCGCACCACGATGTCGTCGTCGCGCAAGCCGGCTGCCTCCAGGCTGTTCTCGAGATCTGTGACGAGATCGGGCAAGAACCGTTCGCTTTCCGCAAGAGCAAGACCGCACGTCGGCAGCGCGACACAGGCCATCGCGTTGCGGCGCATCCCCGATGACGTTGTGAGCGACACGCCATGCTTTTTCAGAATGGCTTCGATCTGCGGTTTGGCCTTGGCGGTTACATTCGCGATGATGAGATTCTGGTTCGACGTCACCACGAAATCGACGCCGCCAGCCTCGGCAATCTGCCGGATCGCCGTTTTGAGTTTCATCGCGGGCGTATCCTTGATGCGTCCGTTCTCGATGTAGAGCGTCAAGTGCCAGCGCTTGTCGGCCGCTTTGCCATCGAGTGTTTGGCGCCAGCCGATCGGATCACCGGTCGAGGTAAACGTGAACGGTCGCGGAGGGCCGAGCTTGTAGCCTAAGCGCTTTTCCACCTCCGCACGGAAGGCGTCGATTCCGACACGCTCGATTGTGTACTTGAGACGCGCATTCTTGCGCACGGCGCGATTACCCCAGTCGCGCTGTACCGTGACAACCTTCTCGGCCACATCGACAGCCTGATCCGGCGTACAGAAGCCGAGGAGATCGGCTGTGCGGGGGAACGTATCAGGTTCACCGTGCGTCATACCCATGCCGCCGCCGACAGTCACGTTCCAGCCGACGACTTCACCCTTTTCAACAATGGCGATGTATCCCAAATCGTGAGCAAAAACATCGACGTCATTGTCCGGCGGAACGGCGACGACAGTTTTGAATTTGCGCGGCAGATAATGCTGCCCGTAGATGGGTTCGCTTTCGGGCTCTGCTGTTCCTGCACGCTCGATGACCTTCTCATCATCCAGCCAAATTTCATGGTAGGCGCCGGTACGCGGCAGCAGGTGATTGCTGACATCTATCGCAAGTTTTTCGGCCACCCTGTGTGGCTTCGACAAAAATGGATTTGCTGCCGACATCACATTGCGATTGACGTCGCCGCAGGCGGCAATCGTATCGATGCAGGCGGCGTTGATGGCCTGCATGGTACGTTTGAGGTTCGACTTGATGACGCCATGGTACTGGAACGTCGCGCGCGTCGTCAGTCTCAGCGTGCCATTCGCATAGGTGGAGGCGATACTGTCAAGCTTGATCCATTGCTCCGGTGTCACCACACCCCCCGGAAGACGCAGACGGATCATGAATGAGAACGCCTTCTCGAGTTTCTTTTTCGCCCGCTCACCCCGCACGTCGCGGTCATCCTGCATGTAGGAACCGTGGAATTTCAACAGCTGCGTATCGTCTTCATCGATCGCCCCAGTCTCCACACGCTGAAGACCATCGGCGATCGAGCCTCGCAGAAGACGGCTGTTCTCCTTGATGATCTCATTCTTGGAACGCGTATCCGTCATCTTCGTCTCCGCATGGCGGTCATCAAATCCCGTGTCGAGACCGCACAGAACCACGCCGTATCAATACACGTCGCGCTGATAGCGCCCGGCCTTGGTCAACTCTTTGAGCTTGGCGCGCCCGATGTCGTCATCACCACCCGAGGCCAGTGCAAGTATGCGCACGAGCGTCTGATCGACGTCCTTGGCCATGCCTTTTTCGTCCCCGCACACATAAATGTGCGCACCGTCGTCGAGCCAAGAAAGCACGTGCGCACGTTGCTCCCATAGGCGGTGCTGGACATAGATTTTTTCGGGCTGATCACGCGAGAACGCGAGGTCGATGCGCGACAAGGCTCCGCTCGCGAGGTGATCTTGCCATTCGAGCTGATAGAGAAAGTCGTTCGTGAAATTACGCTCGCCGAAAAAGAGCCAACTCTTGCCTTTGGCTCCCGTCTCGATGCGTTCCTCGATGAAGCCGCGATAGGGCGCTACACCCGTGCCTGCACCGATCATAATGATAGGTCGATGTCCATCCTGCGGCAGGGCGAAGTGCCGATTGGGCTTCACGTAGATACGCACGATATCGCCCACTTTGCGCCGGTCGGCAAAATAACTTGATGCGACGCCGGCCCGCTTGCGCCCATGGGATTGCCAGCGCACGGCGCCGATCAAGAGGTGAGCCTCGCCAGGATGCGCCTTAATGCTCGAGGCCACGGAATAGAGACGTCCCGGCAGTGGCCGCAACAGCTTCAGCAGCTGCTGTCGATCCAGTTTCTCAGGATAGGTCTCCAGGAGGTCGACCAATTGCCGGTCGGCTGCGAATTGAGCAAGTGCATCCCCGTCCAACAGCCTGGCGACGTCGCTGCGACCGGTGAGTTTGGCATAGGCGTCCACGGTTGCACGCGACAGCGTCGTGATGTCAAAGCCGCGGGCGAGTTCCGCAACGAGCGCCGCATCACCATCGAGACCAACGGCACGCGCGATATCCGCCGCGAGCGCGGGATCGTTCTGCGGCAACACACCGATCGCAGCGCCCGGTTCGTAATGGAAACCATCGGCGGCAACGGCCAATTCCACATGCCAGGTTTCGCGTGTGGAACCGCTGCCGTTGAGGTTGACCAGTTCAGAAACTTCCGCTTCGCACGGGTTGTCCGCAGTATACAGCGGCTCACTGAGCTCTTCGTCGGCGCTTGTCGCCTTGAAATCGACGTGCACGACCGTCGCCTTCGCCGCCGTATCGGGAGGCGTAAATTTGGCCACCGTGGCATCCGTCCACGCGGCCGCCGCCTTGGCATAATCGAGATCGAGATCAATGCGGTCGGCGACGCGTTCTGCGCCCAGTGCTTCCAGGCGCGCGTCAATACGCTTTCCCGTCTCACAGAAGTTGGCGTAGGCCGTGTCGCCCAGCGCCAGAACTGCGAAGCGCACACCCTCCAGCCGTGGCGCGCTCTCGGCCATGAGCGCGTGATAGAAGTCGGCTGCGCGCTGCGGAGGATCGCCCTCGCCCCAGGTTGAAATGAAGACAAGCAGGTTCTTCGATTTGGCGAGTTGCGCCGGCTCGATGTCAGCCATATCGACGACTTTGGCGTCGCAATTGAATCTAGCCGCCACCTTCTTGGCCTTGAACGCCAACGCTTCTGTGTTGCCGCTCTCGCTGCCGTAGAGAATCGTCAGCGGCACGCGCGGGCGCGCTGCGGCGGCAGGTTGAACGGCAACACCCGTCGCCCCGCTCTGCGCCGCATCAAGCCCCGCGAGAAAGCCCGACAACCAACTTCGCTGCAGGGGCGTCGAGCGCTGCACGAGCTGATTGAGCAGATCGATGTCCTCGGCCGTGAAGGGCGCGTTTTTGGGGAGGAAAGGAACGGACGCCAAGATCACACCTCCGCGCTGACATCGAGACTTGCTGGCCGCGCCGGCAGCGTGGGCGTGAGAGCGGCCGTGTCGGGCGATGGGGCGGCGCGATACACAACGACCTTCGCTGGTCGAGATAAGTTCGCAGCCTTCCAATCCAGACCACCGAAGATGATGGCCGGGCCGCGCACGCCAAAGGTTGTCAGCGCTGCGATCAGATCGCCCAACGTGGTTGCAATTGCCCGCTCGTCGTCGCGGGTGCCGTTTTCGACGATCACAATGGGAAGCGCAGCCGAGGCCCCGTGGGCCAACAACCGCTCCCGCAAAACAGACGCAGACCGCACGCCCATGTAGATTGCAAACGCATGTCCAGGCCTCGGCAGAGGTTGCCAATCTAAATCAAGCATGCCGTCCGCCGTCGCACCCGTCACGAGCGAGACTTGACGCACCTGATCGCGCAGCGTGAGCGGCAAGGTCACGGACGCCGCGCAGGCATGCGCCGCGGTAATCCCAGGGATCACGTCGACGGCGATTCCGGCCGCCCGAACGGCGGCGATTTCTTCGGCCGCGCGACCAAACACGAAGCCGTCGCCGCCCTTGAGGCGTGCCACACGTTGCCCCTTCAAGGCTTCGCGCACGAGGATCCGATTAATGTCGTCCTGCGCGATGGAGCGCTGACCAGCCTTTTTGCCCACATCGAAGACACGGGCATCGCCACGTTTCAAAGCAAGAACTCGCGGGTCCACGAGACGATCCACGACCAGAACATCGGCGCTGCGGATGCAAGAGGCCGCCTTGAGCGTGAGGAGTTCCGGATCGCCGGGACCGCAACCCACGATCGATACGACGCCCTCGGGGAGCGATCGCGTCTCGGAATTCGACATCTCAACCTCTCAACCATTTGTGTCGCGAACGCGTCGCCGCCTCAGCAACGCACGAGCATCCGCCCTGGATCGCAAACAGTCCGAGGCGCGCGGCGACCATGCGCATAGACCGGAACGACGAAATTCGCCGATCCGAGCGGGCCGACGCGAATGCCAACGCTCAATCCAGAACATCACCCCGCGGCCGCTTAGCGTCCGACGCGATCGACCCGCAAACCGAACGCAAAATAGCATGGGAAAAACATTCTTCAATAGAAATGTTTCCAATCAATCAATGGGTTGCATTTTTTGTTTTTTAGCCTTTTCGTGAAATTATATACTCAATCTTCATCGAGAGCGAGTGCAGACCGCCAACCTTATATGCGGACGCAGATCAGCGACGTCGCGACGCCCAATCCCCGTCTGACTTGCCACAAACAACCCGCTCCGAAACACGGCTTCGTGACCCCAATTGACTTGAAAATCCAACGTTGGTCGTGGTTTGTGGAAGATGGAGACACAAGGATCCGCTGGTCTGTCGCTCGGGAGCGCGATGGGCCACCGAAAGCGGATCCGATTGGAGGAACGCCCATGAAGAGTTGGAGCACACCTACGGTGCGCGAGCAGGAAGCTGGTCTCGAAGTCACGTCGTATTTGCCTGCGGAAGTCGAGATTCTCTGACGGAAGCGAAGTTATAACGCACTCGCGGGTGCGCCGTCGGCAACGCGCCCCCGTCAAAGATCGCGACCCCGCACGGGTACGGGGTGTTTGCCGCATCCTTACTTAGCTCAAGTGCTGGCAGGTTCGTTGTCGGCGAACGCCCCTGCCCTGAAACCGACAGTTTGACAGCATGATCATCAAGGTGCTGGGGGCGTCCGCTGGCGGCGGCTTTCCCCAATGGAACTGCAACGGCCCCATGAGTTCTCGGGCGCGCGCTGGCGTGCCAGGCTTTCAGCCGCGCACGCAGTCCTCGCTCGCCGTCTCGGCCGACGGGCGGCAATGGGTACTTCTCAACTGTTCGCCTGATCTGCGCCAGCAGATTGCCGCCACCCCGGAACTCTGGCCCGATCCCAATGGCCCAAAACGAAACTCACCCATCCGCGCCGTCGTGGTAACCAACGCCGATGTCGACCACATCATCGGTCTCATCAATCTGCGGGAAGCCCAACCGTTCTCGATCTACGGCTCCGAGCGTGTGCTCGCCACGATCCGCGCCAACTCGGTGTTCAACGTCTGCAACCCTGAGATCGTTCCGCGCATCGACTTGCCGCTCGATCAGCCGATCGCCCTCACTGACCATGGCGCTGATCTGGGCCTCACCGTGGAAGCCTTCGCCGTACCGGGTAAGATCGCACTTTTCTTAGAAGATACGCGCGATCCGAAATCCTTCGGCAGCCGCGAGGGCGACACCATCGGACTGAAAGTGACGGCGAGCGGATCCGGAGCGCACTTCTACTACGTACCGGGCTGCGCCGCAGTCGATCCACCACTCGCAGAACGCTTGAAAGGTGCCCCGCTCGTCTTTTTCGACGGGACACTCTACACCGACGACGAAATGATCCGCCAAGGCCTGATGCAGAAAACAGGGACCCGCATGGGTCACATCAGTATTTCGGGTCCAGACGGTTCCATCGCGGCCTTCAAGGACTTGAACGTCAAACGCAAGATTTACGTCCACATCAATAATTCCAACCCCGTGCTCGACGACAACTCGCCCGAGCGCAAAGCAACCGAAGAAGCCGGCTGGGAAGTCGGTTATGATGGCATGGAGATCCGTCTATGAGCGAGCGCCGCATGGCTGGCGATGGCACCAACGCCGGTCGGCTTTGGACCCCTGAGGAATTCGAGGCGCAAATCCAGGCCGTGGGTGCCGAGCGCTATCACGACAAGCATCCGTTCCACAAACTGCTGCATGGCGGCAAACTGTCGAAACCCCAAGTCGCTGCGTGGGCGCTCAATCGCTACTGCTATCAATCGGCGGTTCCGCGTAAGGACGCCGCGCTTGTAAGCCGGGTCTATGATCGCCAGCTGCGGCGGGATTGGATCCATCGTGTGCTGGAACACGACGGTTTCGGCGAGGACGACGGCGGCATCGAACGCTGGCTGGTGCTCACGGATGCGCTCGGCCTCGATCGCGACTACGTCATCTCGATGAAGGGCGCGCTGCCCGCAACCCGCTTCGCCGTGGAAGCCTACATCACGTTCGTGCGCGAACAGCCGCTCACCGTTGCCGTCGCCTCCTCCTTGACCGAACTGTTCGCGCCCAAAATCCACAAGGAGCGTATCGCCGGCATGCTCGAGAACTATGATTTCATCGACGACCGGGTGATGGGCTACTTCAAGAAGCGGCTCGTTCAAGCCCCAGCGGACGCCGATTTCGCGCTCTCCTACATCAAGCAGCATGCCGCCACACGCGCCGAACAGGAAGCTTGTGTCGACGCCGTACGCTTTAAGTGCAACGTGCTTTGGGTGCAGCTCGATGCGCTTTATCACGCGTACGTCAATGGCAACGTACCTCCCGGCGCATGGCGTCCGGAGGGGATGTGAGGTTGACATGACCGAAGCTGCAAAACGCACGCGCGCCATCGTGACGAGCAACACACGTCCGCGCATTCCGCGCCACATCAAGCTGCGTCACGATCCTGGCCGCGGCCGCTGGATCATCCTCGCGCCCGAGCGCGTCTTTAACCCGGACGACATCGCCGTCGCCGTTCTGCAGCGCTGCGATGGCGCCAGAACGGTCGGTGACATCGCTGGCGAACTCTCCGTCGAGTATCAGGCGCCGAGGGACGTCATTCTCAACGACATCTGCGACATGCTTCAGGAGCTC
>JAKALI010000429.1 GCA_021813195.1 Pseudomonadota bacterium | reverse complement strand
TCTGATACCGAGATAGTGGTGCTCGGTGGTATGAGAATGACCGGCGAAGCTCACCGTGAAAGGTCTTCGGGCGAGGCGTTGGAGCAAGCGGCGGCGATCGCAGGTCGAGTCCGCCGGATTGGTCGGGTCTTCGAAGCCGACGAGCGGAATGTGCATTGACACGACAACCAGATGATCCTGCGGTACATGGCATAGGACGTTTTCGACGAAGGCGAGTTGCCGCTCCCCGATGCGGCCACGGTAGCCGCGGCCGGCTTGATCAGTATTCGAGGCGTCGAGCCGGTCGACGTTGTTGAGCAGAATGAACGTCGCGTTGGCTTGCTGGAAGGCATAGTGGGTCGCGCCGAACACCCGCTTCCACGTCTCAAAGGCAAATCGCGGCTCGCGGCTGTCCAGGTTCATGTCGTGATTGCCAGGGCAATGATGCCAAGGAATGCCTGTCGCCCCGAGGATCCGCAGGTAACGATCGTACAGCGACAGGTCGTCGCCCATGACGTCGCCATGATGGATGGCGAACGCGGGGGCGGCGTCTGGTATGCGCGATAGAATTGAATCGCGCACGAAGGACAGCTCTTCTGCATTCCCTGGCTGCGTGTCGGCCATCAAGAGTACTTCGAAGCGCGGCGCCTCTGCACTGCGGCGCAGCGGGAAGTCGATGCTGGTGGGCAAAGGGCCGGTCGGCTCCACCCCGGCGAACAGTGAGGGCGCGCCAACCGGGCTGCCCTCGGGCTGGTGGAGATATGAGTAAAGCGGCAGCCCACTGGCATCGTGAGGCGTCGTCCAGTTCGGCGGCTTGATCACGAACAGGCTGTCACCGCTCTCGACCGGAAGGCTCCAGCTGCCGTCGCGTTCCGTCAGCACCACTTCTCGGCCGTTCGAGACCATGACGCCACCGATCCCCGCGTGACCCGACAGGCGCACGCCTGTTGCGTCGGCATCGTCGAACACGTAACCACGCGCGATCGTGGCCGCGGTCCGACCCGTTCCGTTCGCGGGAGCGGCAGTTGCGGCCGCGACCGCAACTGCCGCTCCGCCGACGATCACCGCGCGCCGCGAAGGTCCCCGGCGCTGTGCGCTGTCGTGCTGCATGCACTTTCCCCGTCACCTTGGGTCGTGGAACAGCACAAACTCCTAAACGCGATTCATGACATCCCGGGCACGACCTGCCGACAGTTCGGTGACGGTGTGCGACGCCCGCGCCTCGCGCTCATGTCGTCTCCATGTCATGGGGATATTCCATTGGTCAGGCATTGAGGCTGGTGACACGCGAGGGAACGCATGACAGCGCTTGGTTGGGCGGCAGCGAGCTTCGCCACTTCGGCAGCGTTGCTCCATCTGGTCACGATCGCGATCGGCATCCGCCGCTGCCGTCCCGCGAGTCGAGCGACCATGCGTCCGACAGGTGCGCCGCCGATCACACTGATCCGGCCGGTGCGCGGCGTCGAGCCGATGGATGAGATCACGCTGCGATCGAGTTTCTCCCTGGCTTATCCCTGCTACGAAGTCATTTTCTGTGTGGCCCGCGCCGACGATCCGGCCACCTCGATTGTTCGCCGGCTGATCGCGGAGCATCCCTCGATACCGACGCAGCTTTTGGTGGGCGATGACCACAGCACCGCCAATCCCAAGCTCAACAACGTCATCAAAGGTTGGGAGGCCGCGCGTCACGACTGGATCGTCATCTCCGACAGCAACGTCCTCATGCCCGGCGACTGTCTTCACCGCCTGCTCGGCAAGTGGCGCTCGGACACCGGCCTCGTCTGCTCGCCACCGGTAGGATCCCATCCGTCTGGGTTTTGGGCGGAGCTTGAGTGCGCGTTTCTCAACACGTATCAGGCGCGCTGGCAGTACGCGGCAGATACGATCGGCCTCGGATTTGCGCAGGGCAAGACAATGCTTTGGCGGCGCGAGACGCTCGAGCGGGCGGGCGGCATACGCGCATTAGGGTGTGAGATCGCCGAGGACGCCGCGGCGACCAAGGTCGTGTGCGGCATGGGCCTGCACGTGCGCCTCGTAGACAACCCCTTCCCGCAGCCGCTCGGAATGCGCGGCGCCCGCAGTGTTTGGGTTCGGCAACTCAGGTGGGCCAGGCTCCGGCGCGCAACTTTCGCGTTTTATTTCGTGCCCGAGCTGATCACCGGAGCCATGCCTCCGCTACTCGCCGCCGGCTACGCCTCTTCGGACGCGGGCGTCGACCCGCTGCCCGTTGTCGTCCTCTTTGCGCTCCAGTGGTATGCGGCGGAGGTGATGCTCGCCCGTCTCGCCCGCTGGCATCTGTCTACGTGGACGCTGGCCGCCTGGATTCTGCGCGACATGCTGCTGCCCGTGCTCTGGATACAGGCTTGGCTGGGCAATGGTTTCGAGTGGCGCGGCAACGTTATGAGTGTGCGGACAGAGACAGCGGACGCTGCAGCCGTCGGCGCGGGTCCGGGTCCGGGTCCGTAAGGCGTAAACGGCTCGCGCTGCACGCGCTCAGCCCGTGCGCGTCGTCGTGCGCCGCGGGCCGGCCCGTCCCAACAGGTCGCGCAGCGCCGTCA
The DNA here is from genome assembly GCA_021813195.1 of Pseudomonadota bacterium. Next base: position 2,091 of record JAKALI010000429.1, on the reverse strand, counting down.
TCAGTTCACGCACCGAGAACGGCTTTGCCAGAAAGTCGTTGGCGCCCGACTCGAGTGCCTGCTCTCGGTCGCGATTGTCGATGCGAGCAGTAAGCATGAGTACAGGAACCGCGCGGAACCGCTCCATGGCCCTGAACTGTCTCAAGACCTCGATGTCCGACAGGCCTGGCGGTGTCTAATCGAGCACCACCAGATCTGGCGAACCGGATGTCAATCGGACCAGTGCTGGAATGCCGTTATTGATCCACTCGACCGTATGTCCTTCAGCCTCGATATTGTAGCAGAGGAGCGCAGCCATCGCTTCGTCGTCTTCGGTGAGGACGATCCGACAGGTCTCCGTCCACGGTGCCTTTGTGCACATGGCGACGTTGTTCCGGAAGTGACTGCGAACATCCGATTGGCCAGTGACGGCTTCGGAGGAACGACCCCTAACTGAACAGCGATTGACAAAAAAGCTTCATGACAGACGACGTCGCCGTTGCGACCTGATGCGCACTTTGCCGGCCACGCCGTCTCCTGCTATCGTAACTCATTGCGAAACTATCGTCAGGGGTGAGGTTCCATGGCCGCTCAGACATCGACCGTCGGCGAAACTCCGACGACAGCAGAATCCGTTGCGGATGCACACACACTGGTCGATTGCGACGAGGGCGCGCGCGCCGAGTGGATCCACCGGCTACGGCAGTCGATGCGGTTGTCACGCACCGTGCGCGGATTGAACCGCCTCCTCGATCAGCCGGCCCACAGGCCGCTGGGCAGCGCCGCACTGAAGTGCATCGGTCTTGGCCACGGCGGCTGAGACCACGGCGGCAGGCCAACTGTTGGTCCGATCCGGTCGCGGTTCACGAACTCTCCCCATAGCAGCGCGCCTCGAGTTCGAACGTCCACGCTGCGAACCGCTGTGGGTTGGCATCACGGCCATCTCCGCAAGGTCGTCGGGCTTGACAAAGAAGCCGTCGGGCTGTTCCTTGAACCGCTCCCTCATGTGCGGCTACTTGAGCGGTGCGTCGGCGACGCGCACCAGCAGGAATGGCCCGTTGCTGAACAAGACAGCCGTGATCACTGCCCTGTCATGAAATCCGGTCATAGCGCCGATTTCGTACTATGAGACGAGGTGGGCCTCCAGTGGAGTCGCCGGCGTCGCCCCACGCGGCGGACGTGCCCGCCCCTTCGTGAGGCTTCTGACGAGTTCCGATTGCCCGTCGGGCTGGCGCAGTGCCCAAATCGTGAGACAGCTGATGGCAGCAATCAGCAACACCGCCCAGCCGATCGAGATTAACGACCACAAGAATGGATCTCCAATCATGTTCGGCACGTCCCTCAGGTTGCTCGTTCCGATTTGAAGGCGACGGGTTCGGTCCCGTCATCCTGAGCCGCGAACGGCGTCAGGATGCCCATGCTCTCGACCGGCTCGATCCAGTAGGCGAGGTGGCTGATCGAGCATCTGCTCTGGATCTCATCGAGGAGGTTCGCCGCCCGCTCGCGCGGCATGACCGCGACCAGAACGCCGCGATGGACGCGCCCGCGGACCCGTTCGCTCACCGACGCCGTCGCAAAGTCGTGGCCATGACCTTCGGCGGTCCAGGTGGTGAACCCGCTGAGCGGCGGGTCGGATGTCAGCATCAGCTCGACGATGCGATCCTCCGCTTTCGGCGGATAGACGAGCGTCAGCTTGCAAACAGGCTGGTCCATGCGAGTTTCCGTTCTTTGATCTGCAGGCTTTCGAACGCGACGCCGAAGCGCCGGAACAGGATCGGGAGAAGGAGGAGGGTCAGCGCCGTGGAGGTGACGAGGCCGCCGATGACGACAATGGCGAGCGGCTTCTGGATCTCCGAGCCGGGGCCGCTGGCGAACAGCAGCGGAACCAGGCCGAAGGCGGCGATGCTCGCCGTCATCAGCACCGGGCGAAGGCGGCGCAGCGATCCCTCGAACACCACCTTGTCGAGCGGCAGCCCTTCGGCGAGCAGCTGATTGAAGTGAGCGACCAGCACCAGTCCGTTGAGCACGGCGATGCCGAGCAGCGCGATGAAGCCGACCGAGGCGGGTACGGACAGATACTCGCCCGACGCCCACAGCGCGAGAATGCCGCCG
>JAKALI010000014.1 GCA_021813195.1 Pseudomonadota bacterium | reverse complement strand
ATGAGGCCGCCGCGCGCATGGCGTGCGTAGGCCAACACAGCGAGAGACAAGGCACCTTCAGCTTGTGCAAGCTGCGCAGGGGTGGGCGTCGTACCCGCTGGCGGCAAGTCGATCACAACGTAGTCTTTCGGATCAAGTCCGAACTCATGCGCCCGCTTCAGAACAGCGATGACCTCGCGCGCCTTTGGTGTGTAGCCGTTGGCATCGACCCACAACGGCTGATCGCCGCGCGCGTGATAGAACATGGCCAGCACGGAGCGATCCTGCTCCTCGGGCGACGGCTTTGCAACGGGCTGCGTCGGCGCGGTGGTCTCGCTACCGACTGCCGCATGGGCAGCGGTCAAACCCGGAAGGGGATGCGTGCCGGCGAGCGAAGCACCCGGTAAGATCAGGTTCCGTGCCGCAGCTCCAATCGCGACATCGCGATGACCAATACTGCCCGTTTCAATCCGCGTCGGTCCCGATGTTTGGGTTTGCAAGGTCGCCGGTGGGGTTGTGGTCTCAGCCATCGCGCCGGCTGAAGCACTCATCGCCGCTGTCAAAGCCAGCACTCTCAGCGTGCCGCCATTCATGTCCCTGCCCTCGCGTGACCGCTGAACCGCAGACGTGCTCATCGCGCCGTCATCCTTGAGGGGTGGTAAAGCGATTCGCTCTTGGGTCCGCCGTCGCAGAGACGGAGGTCGATGGTCATGAACAGCTAAGAGGCGGTCGCAGAGGTCGAAGTGGTAGGTTCGGGCCTAAAATCAGCTCAGCGTTACGCCGCACGCCTGCGGCCACGATAGGCCGGCCCCAGTCCCCGCGCGAGGCTTGTACTCGCAGCCGATCCATCCCGCGTAACCCGTGGCATCGATGGCATCAAAAATCGCCGCATAATCGATGACGTTGCAGCCCGGCTCGGAGCGATCGGGCGGGTTCGCGCATTGGTAATGTCGGGTCAGAGCGGCGAACTCTCCGATGGCCTCCAAGACGCCGCCCTGTTCGATGTGGCGGTGATAGAGGTCGAACTGTAGGCCAAGATTGGCCCGGCCCACGGTCTCGATGATCTCGCGCGCCTCCTCGGTGCGGCTCACCAGATAACCTGGCATGTCGCGCGTGTTGATGGGCTCGATCAGAATGTCGATGTCGAGCGGCGCGGCCCACGCGGCGGCGAGGTCGAGATTAGCGAGATAAACCTCGCGCTCCGCGCCCTGCGGTCTCAGCCCCGCCATCGCGTGCAACTGCTTGCAGCCGAGCGCGTCGGCGTAGGTCAGAGCCAAATCGAGTCCTGCGGCAAATTCTGCCTCGCGGCCCTTGAGCGCCGTGGTGCCACGTTCGCCCTCGTCCCAATGTCCCGGCGGCAGATTGAACAGCACGAGGTCGAGGCCAAATTCATCAAGACGGGCGCGAATGTCGGCAGCGTCGAATGCGTAGGGAAATAGAAATTCGACGGCCTTGAAGCCGGCAGCGGCCGCCGCAGCGAAGCGATCGAGAAATTCACGATCGGTAAACAGCATCGAGAGATTGGCGGCAAAGCGCGGCATGGACGAGGTGCGCTCCTGTCAGTCGAATGTGGTATCCGAGCGGCGGAGTTTTTTGATCTGTCCGCGCTTGTTCTTGGTTTCGAGCCGCCGTTCGCGCGATGCCTTGGTCGGTTTGGTCGCAATACGCCGGCGCGGCGTGCGCTGTGCCGCTTCAAGCAGTTCCACCAACCGCGCGCGGGCATCTTCACGATTGCGCTCTTGGGTGCGGAAGCGATCGGCCCGAATGACGATCACGCCGTCATCTGTTAACCGTCGCCCGGCAAGCCGTTGAAGCCGCGTGCGCGTTGTGGCGCTTAGACCCCGGGCACGGTTGAGATCAAACCGCAATTCGACAGCGGTGGAGACTTTGTTGACATTCTGACCGCCAGGTCCCGAGGCGCGCACGAAGCGCTCTTCCAGCGCACATTCGTCAATATCGGCTGGCGCAGGGATCATAGGGAATCCAAAGGTCCGGATCATGGTGATGCCCACAACACCCATTCGCCCGCGGAATGCAAGACGCGTGCTGCGTTCATGCCTTCAGCTCTTGATAAAACACGATGCGATTGCCGGACGGATCGATGACTGTCAATTCTCGCATACCCCACGGCTTGTTTTCAGGTTGCGGCCTCGCATACCGGGAGCGCTTGGCCGAAAGTTCGTTGGCAAGCGCGTCGACGTCGGAAACAGGAATGCGGATTGCTGATCCCGGCGTGGCGTCGCCATGGTGTTCGGTAAGGTGCAGGCGGCATCCCTCGCGCGCAATTTCTGCATAAAGCGGCAGATCGTCGGCAAACCGATGCTCCCACAGCCACGTGAAACCCAGGAAGTCCGAATAGAAGTCCTGCGCCTTTTGGGGGTCAAACATTCGCAAGACCGGAATCACGGGTCCAATGATCATGCGTAGCCTCCGTCATGCCGGTTGCATTCAACTACACGCGCGGTTCCCATCGCGGACCAGAGCGGCGGCGAAAATCGCGCAGGATTTCGCGCGCCGCATTGCGTCCGGGGAGACCCGTGACGCCGCCACCTGGATGGGCACCCGAGCCACAGAGATAAAGACCGGAGACGGGCAGGCGATAGTCCGCGAAGCCCAGTATGGGGCGGAGCGAGAAGAGTTGATCGGGCGTCAACTGACCGTGGAAAATGTCGCCGTCGATCAAACCAAAGCGGGTCTCCAAATCGAGCGGCGAGAGGATCTGCCGACCCAATATCGAGCGGCGGAAGTTTGGCGCGTGCAGGGTCACGGTTTCGATGACGATATCCGCAAATCGCTCTTTCTCTCGTGGATTCGACCAACTGCGACCGTTAGGCAACTGCGGCGCCGCGTGCTGTACAAATAGGGTAGCGACGTGACGGCCGGGTGGCGCGAGTGATCCGTCGAGGGTGGAGGCGATCACCAGTTCGACAACGGGCTCGCGTGCGAAGCCCACGCGACGTGCATCGATGTAGGCACGCTCCATGTAGTCGATGGTGGGCGCAATGACGATGCCGGAGCCGTGATGCGGCTGTTGCTCGGTACCGGGACGGGCGCTGAAATCGGGAAGCTCGGAGAGAGCCACGTTCATACGGAAGGTGCCAGAACCCGATCGGATCGCGAGGAAACGATTGCGCAGATCGCTTGGCAGTGCCGCTTCGGGCAACAGGTCGCGCACGATGAATTTCGGTGCGACATTGGCAGCCACGGCGCGCGCGCGAATCTCCTCCCCATCCTGCAACACGACCCCAGCGGCGCGCTGCTCGTCGACGAGGATCTTGTGGACCGGGGCTGAGAGACGGATCTTCGCGCCGGACGCCTCGGCCGAGCGGGCGATCGCAGCCGTGATCGCCCCCATGCCGCCGATGGCATGGCCCCACACACCTGCCTTGCCGTTCACTTCCCCGAAACAGTGGTGCAGGAGCACATACGCCGTGCCGGGCGTGGAGGGAGCCGCATACGATCCCACAATGCCGTCGAAGGCGAACAGCGCCTTCACGTGATCATTCTCGAACCACTGGTCGAGAAAATCGGTGGCGCTGCGTGTGAAAAGGTCTGTAAGGAGTCGCTTCTGACGCACATCGAGGCCGAGCGCCGGACGGCCTACTGCAGCCAAATTCGCCAGCGCACCCAGGCCCCCGCCGGCGTTCGGTGGCGTACGGGAAACAAGCCCACGCAGTACGTGGGCCACGTGGTCCAAGGCCCGTTCGTAGGCAGGATAGCGTTCAGCATCTTGGATTGAGAACGCGGCCAGCTCGCGTTGCCGCTCCGCCAAGCCATAGGGCCAGAACAAGGCCCGCTTCGAATCGACAGGTAGAAAATTGGCCGCCGGCCGCTCCAAGATCTTGAGCCCATGGCGCCCCAGCTCAAGGTCGCGAATGACGTCGGGGTTGAGGAGGCTGACGGTATAAGAGGCAACGGAATTGCGAAAGCCGGGATGGAATTCCTCCGTGACTGCCGCGCCGCCGACGACGGCGTTCTTTTCAACGACCACGACGTCAAGCCCTGCCCGCGCGAGGTAAGCGGCCGCCGTCAGCCCGTTGTGGCCGCCACCGACGATGACGATGTCATGAGTCTTCCGCACCGCAACATACCCGATTGACACTTTGCGCTGAGCGTCGGCCGCAAGGCTTTGATCGCGGTCGATATGCCGGAATGCTGTGTCGCGCAACAATGCTGCGTTGCGCAATCGAAAACTGCCGAAGTTCGCAAATCGGGGCTGTTCTTGCCCGATAACCCGATATTAATGTCGATTATCAGGGAATGACTGTTTCTACTGTGCGTTAATAGGTTGTTAAGGTTGTGCACGGGATCATTCGACCGCTGACCGGGGCTTGGCAGCTCAGTGCCGCTGGGTGTCGGGTTACTCGCAAGACGCCGAAGCAGGCTGATAAGCAAAGGGATCGCGCGCAATGAAATTTTCCGGCGCTCTCCAAACCGGCTTTCAGGCTCGGGAGCAGGCCCCGGCTTCAAGCGATTTCGCACTCGGCCTTGTGGTTGTCGCGGTTCTGCCGGCCGTATTCTGGACGCTTGTGTTGTCGGGGGCGGCGAATTTGGCAGGTTTCACCCTCGGACCAATGGTTCTCGCAGCAATCGGCATTCTGCTCGGCGGTTTTCTGGCGGCGATATATGGTGCCGTGGCATCGCGCTCGAATTAGCTCGCAAAGCCTTGATTTCCGTCGATCGGGGCGCTCAAGCGCCCCAGCCGCAGCGCACTTCGCGGCACAATCCCTTGGCCGAACCGATTGAACATCGCGCCGGGACGAACCGGCAGGTCCGGCAGCTGTAAGCCGAAATGCACCCGCGGTAGCTTCCGCCCTTTTGAAACTGGCAAGTCCGAATGGTCTGGCAATCGCGGCCGGTGGAATTGCTCAGGCTTTGCGCGGCTATCGGCCCCGATAGCACTCCGAGCCCGATCAACGCGATGGCGAGCGCCATCAGCAAGCGTGCGACGGAAATTTGTCGTGTGGACATGCCTCACCTCGTCCGGCGCATTGGACGAGTCCAAGTGTGACGGAGCAGCCGGTGAAACACAACCCATGTCGCTTCGTTTGGGTGACGTGTTGGGCTTCGCGCCAGAGTTGGTGTCGGTTTTGCAACGCCTTATTCGGCAGCAGCCCGGGATTTGGGTTGCACCTCCGCCATGTAGTCGTTGAGCAGGAGTTCGCTGAGCCGCCCGGGTTGATAGTTATGCTCGCCAATCTCACGTACGGGTGTAACTTCAGCGGCCGTTCCCGTGATGAAGCACTCCGAGAACGTCCCTAATTCCTCCGGGAGGATCGTGCGCTCGACGACTTTGATGCCGCGCCGACGGGCAAGATCAATGACGGTGCGGCGCGTGATGCCGTCGAGGAAGCAATCCGGAACAGGGGTGTGAATGATACCGTCAGCGATGAAAAAGACGTTGGCTCCGGTGCATTCCGCGACGTGTCCGCGCCAATCGAGCATCAAGGCGTCAGCGTATCCGGCCCGTTCCGCACGGTGCTTTTCGATCGTGCAGATCATGTAAAGTCCCGTAGCCTTGGCCTTCGAGGGTATGGTAGCGGGGTCTGGACGCCGGTATTGCGCGCGAGCAACCCGGATGCCGCGCAGCCGCTCTGCCTTGTCGAAATAGGAACCCCAGTTCCATGCCGCTATGGCGAGATGGATCGTATTTCTCTGGGCGGACACACCCATCTGCTCGCTGCCGCGCCATGCGATCGGACGCACATAGCCATCGGTCAGGCCGTTCGCTGCGATGGCCTCCCGGCACGCCGCGTCGATTTCATCGGCGGAATAAGGAATCTCGAAATCAAGTGCGCGGCCGCTTGCGATCAGTCGCTCCGTGTGTTCGCGCAGCTTAAAGATTTCTCCGCCATACGAGCGCTCGCCTTCGAATACAGCGCTCGCATAATGAAGCGCATGGGTCAGGACGTGCACCTTGGCGTCGCGCCAGGGAACGAGCGCGCCATCGAACCAGATGAAGCCGTCGCGGTCGTGGAAGGGTGCAGCGTCTGCCATGAGGACTTCGATCCTGCAGCTGCGCCGGCCGGCGGGCGGCGCTTCGAATTCATTGCTCCTGCGCGCCGGCGCGCCGGGAAAAGGTACCCGTTGCGGGCACCGTACGAGGCCGTGAGCAAGGCCGCAAATGGCGTCTTAAGGCTCAAGCGCCAGAATGCGAAAAGGCTTGCTTCGTCTAGCGATCGGCGGCAAATATGTCAACATGACTGACATAAATGCCGAGTCCAGTTCTACAAAGCCTAGCTCCGTGAAATCCACTGTGACGGATCTCAGTCCCCAGACCCCTCCAGGTGACCAGGACCAAACCACACCTGCAGAGGTCGCAGCGACGGCTCCGCCGGCCGAACTCGTCACGTTCTCGGAGGTGCTCTATTTTGCGTATCGGAGTTTTACCAACGACCCCGATGCCGTCTTGGCCCGCTATGGCTTCGGACGGGCCCATCATCGCGTCCTGCACTTTGTACACCGGAACCCGGGCCTCAAGGTCGCCGAACTGCTCGAGATCCTGAAAATCACCAAGCAGAGCCTCGCTCGGGTGCTCAAAGAACTGGTGCAAAAGGGTTGTATTGCGCAGCGCCCAGGGCCAGACGACTTGCGCGAGCGGCGTCTTTACGCCACCCCCAAAGGCGCACGTCTTGCCCACAAGCTGACCCAGCTGCAGGCATCGCGGATCGCTCTCGCTCTGCAGCACGCCGCCCCGGAAGCACGCGAAACCGTGCTTTCGGTGCTGTTTGCCATGATCGAGCCGCACGAGCGGGATCAGGTGGCTGCACTTGTGCGGTGGTCTCCGCCGCCCTCCACCTCTGAAAATCGAGGTTCGTAATGAGTGCAACAGGCCAGATTGCCAACTCCCACAAGCTGCCCGACGATGCCCTCCATATCCTCGTCGTCGACGACGACCAGAAGATCCGAGACCTCCTGGGCCGCTATCTGTTTGAGCACGGATACCGCGTGACGACGGCAGGAGACGCGGCAACCGCGCGCGCCGCCATGCGGGGTCTGTCGTTCGATCTTGTGCTGCTCGATGTGATGATGCCGGGGGAGACGGGCTTATCCTTGACGCGGGACATCAAATCCACCTCGCAGGTTCCGGTCTGTCTCTTGACCGCTCGCGCGGAGACCGAGCATCGCATCGAAGGATTGGAAATCGCTGACGACTACGTGACGAAACCCTTCGAGCCGCGCGAACTGCTCTTGCGTCTTCGCAACATTCTCAAGCGTGGTCAGCCGATCATGGATTCAGGCTCCGACGAAGTGCGTATGGGGCCCTTCGTCTTCTACATCGCGAGGGGTGAATTGCGTCGCGAGGACGAAACGATCAAGCTGACAGAGCGCGAGCGCGACTTGTTGCGCCAATTCGCCATGCGCCGCAATTCGCCGATTCCACGTCACGAACTGGCAAGCGACGACAATACGGGCAGCGAGCGGGCAATCGATGTGCAGATCAATCGTTTGCGCCGAAAGATTGAAAGCGACCCATCAAATCCTGTGTATCTCCAGACCGTTCGCGGCAAGGGATACATTCTCTACACCGACTGATAGCGGCAAACCGCGATCGAAAGAGTAGACCCGTCATGGTTGCCGGATTTCGTGGACCACCGCCGGCGGTACAAAACTGGCTGCAGTGGGCGAGCTCAAATCTGCGCAAGCTCGGACAACAAGCCGGCACGCGGCTTACGGATCTGCTGCCCAAGGGTCTGTTCGCGCGGGCCTTATTGATTATCATAACGCCGATTGTCGTGCTTGAAGGCGTTATTGCGTTCGTCTTCATGGAGCGCCATTGGCAGGCGGTCACGCGCCGGCTGTCGGAGGCCACCGCCCGCGACGTGGCGGCGCTTATCGAGATTTACGACCAGAACAAAGATCCGGCGGCGCACGTGCGGTTGATCGAACTCGCGCGCGATAAGCTCAATCTGTCTATGCAGATCCTGCCTCCGGGCGAGCTTCCTGCGCCGGGACCGAAGCCCTTCTTTGATCTTCTCGATCGCGCCTTGTCGCGCGAGATCTCGCGCCACGTCAAACGGCCGTTCTGGATCGATACGGTGGGCGAATCGCGCCTGGTGGAGATCCAGGTCCTGCACGAGGACGCCATCTTGCGCTTCCTAGCGACGCGCACGCAGACCTATGCCTCCAACTCCCACATCTTCCTCTTGTGGATGATCGGAACGGCGGCAATTCTTCTCACAGTCGCGATCCTGTTCTTGCGGAATCAGATCCGGCCAATCCTGAAACTGGCCGAGGCGGCCGATGCGTTCGGTAAGGGTCGTCCGATACCCGACGACTTCCGGCCACGCGGCGCTCGCGAAGTCCGGCAGGCGTCGCAATCGTTCATAGAGATGCGCGATCGCATTACCCAGCACGTCGAGCAGCGTACCACGATGCTGGCGGGCGTTAGTCACGACCTCAGAACGATCCTGACGCGCTTCAAGCTCGAACTGGCATTCCTGCCCGAGACGGCAGAGACGCGATCGTTGCGCGCCGACGTCAACGAGATGCAGCATATGCTGGAGGACTACCTCGCATTCGCGAGGGGTGATGGCGGCGAGGAAGCACGACCTACCAATCTGCGCGAACTCTTGGAGGAAGTGCACGAAGAGTGCTCAGGCTTCGGTACGCCGATTGATCTCAAATTGCGTCGGAGCAAAAAAGACCTCGTCTTGCCTTTGAAGCGCAATGCCTTCAAACGCGCGATCACCAATCTTGTGTCGAACGCAGCCAGATATGGAGACCGGATCGTCTTGCGAGCGGCGACTGAGGGTGGGTGGTTGCGTGTCGAGGTGGACGACAATGGACCTGGAATTCCCCCCGAGGAGCGAGAAAACGTGTTCCGGCCGTTCTACCGCCTCGATGAGGCGCGCACGCCGGACAGTGGTAATTCAGGATTGGGCCTGGCCATTGCGCGCGACATTGCCAAGAGTCACGGCGGCAGTGTGACGCTGGGTGAGAGTTCCATGGGCGGTCTGCGCGCCGTCATTTCAGTCCCGCTCTGAGGATGGCCGCTCGACGGAGCGCTGGCATTGACGGCTTCGAGTTTGCGGTTCCCGCTATGAGCCCCAATCAGAGTCAACGGGGTGCCGAGTGATTCGATCGATCTCATGTTCGATCGACTCCCAGAATTTCCGGGCGGCTTCGAGCCGCGGACCGTCGCCACGAACGCGCTTCAATCGCGCAGGCAGCCGCCGCGCATAGAACCTGGCCGCGTTGTGCTGCTTGTCAAGAAATTCGCCCGCGTGCCGTTCTGGCCGCTGATCGGTAGGAAAGAAATAAATCTCCGTGTAGCCGCGCATGCGCGAGCCTTCACCCTGATGATACCAGCATTGCAGACGGTTGCCGTGTAGACGGGATTGCTGACTTTCAAAATCATGGGCGAAATTTCCATCAGGGTGCCAGTCACGACCTGCGACCTTAAACTGCCCGCCTGTATAGGTGATGCTGAGAAAGCCCAAATATGTCAGGGAGGCCCGGCCTGTTTCTTGATTGCGGGCGATGACCGCGAGGGGCCAGTCGCCCTCGATGCACGACTTGCCGGCGGGGAGGCGTCTCAAAGCCGGCGAGACGTGAGGGATCTTCTCGAGGAAGAACGAGGCGATGCCGTGCGATACGCGAAAAAGCAGGAACAATCCGAGTAAAGCCGCACCGAACGCGGGTTCGCCATAAGGTTCGGCGGCGCTCAAGATCCAGCTCCGCTCCGAGATGATCCAACCGGCCAGTCCGGCAATCAGCGCCTGCAGGCCAGTTAGGATCGAGCGGTAGACGGGCATGGCGGCGTTATCCCGCTTGGTTGTGGCTTGCCGCTGCGCTGCGGTCCGCGATCGTCTCTGCGATACGGTCGAGAAGGGAGCCGACGATGATGTCGAACACCAATTCCCGATCATCGCGAGCGAGTACGGGAGCCAGCCGTCTCGTCACGGGGAAAAGCCGCGGATCGAGCCGTTCGATCTCAGCTACCTCTTCCGGCGTGCAGGGATTGAGCATCCCGCCGACCTCGACGACACCGAACCCGATCGCGATCGTAAACAGCGCCATGCCGTAGGCCGCCGCTTCCCGTTCATCGAGACCGGCCTCCAGTAGCGCCGCGTAGACGATCTCGCCCAATTCGAAGTCGGCCGGACCGCTGGTCTGAAACCGCGCGACGATCGAGAAGGCTTTCGGGTACTGGATGGCGAGGCCGCGATAGCGGCGCGCAACTTCGGCCAGGACGTCGCGCCAGGGGCCTTTGGGGCGCTCAAGGTCGAGCGACGCCACCATGGCGTCGGCTACCTCCCGGAGCAAGCCTTCCCGTGACTTGAAGTGGTGAAGGATCGTCATGCCGTCCACGCCGACGGCGGCTGCGAGTTTGCGTACGGAAAAATTCTGCTCGCCCTCCGCCGCCAGCATGTCCAGGGCCGCGGCCACAAGATCGTCCCGGCGAATTCCGCGCCGCCCGCGGCGGCTTTTTTCGTCTGGCACCTGCAACGTTAATCTTCCTTCACCGTAGGATTATTTTTCTGCGCTAGAGACTTGAGTTCTGCGCTGCAGATATTATATTCTTTGACGTAGACGGTGCCGGGGCGCAGGCTCCGACCGGTCAAAAAACAGGGGCAAATCGCCCGATATAGTAGCTGGAGTAGGACCATGAGCAATCGTCATCATACCCACTTGGGCCCTCAGTCGGGCCTGAACGCCCCTCTTGCAGGGTTCTTTACGAGCTTCGTTGGCACGTTTGAGAGCATGTTGGGCCGCCGCTGATGGGCGGCCGTGCCAACCGGGCGCCGCCAGGGTTGCGGCAACGGCCTGAACCCTCGGAGTGATCGTGGGAGAATAAGAGATTATGCCTTATTCTCCCATTTTCCGTTCTCGCCTTGCCGCCAGTAGCTGACCTTGCATCCCGCCGCCTTCGCGGCCTGCCACTGCGCCCGCGCATGGGCAAGCTGGGCCTCGTCATTCCCATCGAACAAAAAAACGAAGCGCGCTTGGGAGGAAAAATCGGCGGGCTCGGCGGTCTCGATGAGAAACCGAACGCCGGCGCCGTTGGGTGTCGCGCTGTCGAGGGTCAGGTAGATCGGCTGATGTTCCGCGTTTCCCTCGCGGGCCGTGCCATGGGGGAGAAAGCTGTCATCCCGGTAGGTCCACAGCAATAGGTCGAGGGCGTCCAAGCGTTCGCGCGTCGCTGCTTGCACGACAGCGCGCCAACCGCGCGCGAGCGTTTTCTCCAACAGGCCGGGCAGGACGTCATCGAGCGATTGTCGCTGCAAATGATAGAACATCACTTCGCGCGATGAATCGACCTCGGTCATGCGGTGCCAGCTCATGTTGCTTGCGTGCGCAAGAGGTATCCCCTGATCGCACGAGCATAAGATGCCAACTCTTCGGGTGCGGTCAACACCTGCCGTCGTCTCCGTATGGATCGTGAGGTGCCATGGTTCAGATAACGCGGCGCATAGCGCATCGCATGCGCGATGATCTTGAAACGCCAGCGTGAGACCCTTATTATGCGAGGTCCGGTGCGGCGCCTTCAGTGGTGACGCCTGTGCGGGCGGTGAGATTGCAGCCTCTCTAGGGTTCGCTGCGGGTCTCCCGCCCGCTGTCATTTGAGCGAACGGTGCTCGGCGAGGACCACCATTTCGGAGAAGAAAAAACACGCTCCCGGTCAGGAGCGTGTCTTGCCTTCATCGGCGTTGGTGTCGAACGCGCGTCAGCGCTTGCCCGAACGGCGAATCTCGCCGGCATCCGCAAGTGCGTCGAGGCACCTTGGCGACAGACGCTTACCAGCCTGACGCATGCATTGGCGAGCTTTCGTTGAGTCGGGCTCATACGATGGGCAGAAGCGCAGATAGTCGTCCTTGCACGCGGTGCGCACTTTCGCGTTCACCGCCTCGGCCGGTGCGGCGGCAACGGTCAGGCCGGCGCTACCAGCCAGCGCAAGTGTGAGCACCAGACCCAGTCTGGAATGTGCCATGCCAGTCATGATCGTCGTCCTTTTCTGATGCGAAAACCGAAATCAGGGCTCGCCTTAATTTCGGCCCGCGGGTTCGTGTGATCCGGCCGTGGTCCTGGGGAAAGATCGTAGCCATTCCGAGGCGAAGTTGCCAGCACTGTGAAAGACGTGCGCGTTCGCCGCAGCCGCATGTCTCACCGGACAGCCGCGTCATTTGTTTTAATGTCGATGAAGCGGATCGCGGGGCTCTTCTGGGCAGCCCACTCAAGACCGAATTGGCTTTGCGCCAGGAATACATGGTCGCCATCGAGGTCGACGGCCAGGGCGGATTTGTTCTTGTGAATGAATGCCTCAAGCGCCGCCTTATCGTCTGAAGCGATCCACCGGACCACCTCGAAAGGACAGCTTTCGAACACGATCGGGAGATTATATTCGTGTGTCAGGCGGTCGGCGAGCACATCAAGTTGCAGCGCCCCGATGACACCGACGATGGGCTGAGACCCATCGATCGGGTTGAAAACCTGGACAACGCCTTCCTCGGCCATCTCCATCAACGCCTCACGCAGCTTCTTGGCGCGTATAGCGTCTTCCAAACGCACCCGGCGCAGGATCTCAGGCGCGAAACTGGGAATGCCGACGAAAGTCAAGTCTTCGCCCTCGGTCAAGGCGTCCCCGATGCGCAGCAGCCCTCGGTTGGGAATTCCAACGACGTCACCAGCAAAGGCTTCTTCTGCGAGGGATCGGTCCTGGGCAAAGAAGAACTGCGGCGCGGAGAGGGCCAGGGTTTTGCCCGTGCGCACGATTTTCACACGCATCCCGCGCGTGAGTTTGCCCGAGACGACGCGCATGAACGCCATGCGATCGCGATGATTGGGATCCATGTTCGCCTGGATCTTGAACACGATACCCGACATGCGCGGCTCGGTTGCCTCCACCGTGCGCGTGGCCGCTGGCAGGCTGCGCGGCGGGGGAGCAAAAGCAACGAGCGCATCGAGCAGATGGCGAACGCCGAAATTCTTGAGCGCACTGCCGAAATAGACGGGCGTCAGGGCACCGTGACGGAACGCCTCCAGATCGAAGCGATTGCAGGCTCCTTGGACGAGATCGATTTCTTCCCGCCAGCGTGCGGCCTGCCCGTCGAGGGGCAAAAGCTCGTCGAAAACGGTGTCCTCGGGGCCGCTGACGACCACATCCGCCTTCTCATCATCGAGACGCGTGATGCGAGGCGCATAGAGGTCGTAGGTGCCGCGGAAATCGCGGCCGCGGCCGATAGGCCAATTCATGGGGGCGGTATCAAGGGCGAGCACGTTTGAGATTTCGTCGAGGAGCTCGAGCGGCTCCAGCGTCTCGCGGTCAAGTTTGTTGATGAACGTGACGATCGGAATATCCCGCAGCCGACAAATTTCGAACAGCTTGCGTGTCCGGCTCTCAATGCCTTTGGCCGCGTCGATCACCATGATCGCGCTGTCGACGGCGGTAAGTGTGCGATAGGTTTGATCGGAGAAGTCTTCGTGACCAGGCGTGTCGAGCAGGTTCAAAACCGCGTCGCCGTATTCGAAGGTCATGACGGACGTGACGACCGAGATGCCGCGCGCCCGTTCGATCGCCATCCAGTCGGAGCGCGTACTCTGCTTGTCTTTCTTTGCTTTGACTTGACCAGCGAGCTGGATCGCGCCGCCGAACAACAGCAGTTTTTCGGTGAGCGTCGTTTTGCCTGCGTCGGGGTGAGAGATGATGGCGAATGTGCGCCGGCGTGCGATCTCGGCCGCCAAGCCCGAAGCGGGAGCCGCGCGCGGAGAAACACCGCTCACCGCGGCTGTCATGGTCGTTTGGTCGTCCATCGAGAGAATTACAGACCGCGTTGGCCATTCAGGTAAAGATCAGGCCTATTGCGCCGGCGGCGCAGAGGTCAGCCTCCCTATAGCTGGTTCGTTGGAGCGGGTCACCATCTGCGGTGATGCCCGCGGCATTGCGATCCATTTAGCTCCAGCGACCGCGGATCGAACGGGAGCGGATCTTTGCCGATCCGCCCCCGCGATTTGGCTGCGTCGAGGCCTACGCGCAACTTCCAGGACGCAGCAACGCGCGGCACGAACTTGGACCGATACCGGTACGCAAGACCCGGGGGCCGGCAACGCCGGTCGTCGTGTCCGCCGCTGCCAAGAGAACGCGGCGTTCGGGCTTTCATTCCAAGCGAGTCTAAGTCGGCTGTGGATAACTCGAACAGAAGCACAAGCGCGGCCGGTGGGCTGGGCGGTGGCTGGGGATTCTGTGACGCTCTCCGGCGCAAAGACGGACAGGCTCAGGGTTTGAACATGACATATTCCAGATTGTGGAAGTTTTCCAAAAATAGATTATATTAGTAGTTTAGCATTTTAATCTATTCGGGAGCCATGGTTGGATTAAAGCAAGCTCTGGAGCGATTGGGGCTGAAACAGATCGAGCTTGCGCGCCTCATCGATGTCAGCCCGCGCACCGTCAGTTTGTGGGCGACCGGCGAGGTTGCACTGCCGGGTCCCGTAGCCGCTTATTTGCGCGTCTTGCAGGCGGCGGGGCCAGACGTCCTCGCCGCTGAGTTCGCGCGCCTCGATGGGCGCAAGAAGTCATTTGACGAGGGCGTGTATACCTTCAGCTATGCCCTCAACGGGGCGAGCGCTGAGAGTGGCGGGGACGCCCTTGCCGTCCTCAGGTCGGGGCGCATTATCGGGTCGGATCGGTTCGGCGCGGTCTTCGAGGGCAGCTATCACTACGATCCCGCCCAGCAATCGAACCTGTTTCATGTTCGCGTGAAGGTTCCGCCCGGCGGGGAACTCGTGACCGGATTTGTGGGCGGCCCTGACGGCGCAAATCTCGATATCGTCGCCTCGTTGGAGCGAGCGGCTCCGGTCGCCACGGCGACCATTGATGTTGCCGGCAAACCGGTCGACGTGAAGCTCACTTATCTTGGCCCGCTGCCGAGCTGATCTGCGCCTGCTCGGGGCCAGCGATGCAGTTTCCTGCGATGCGACCGATTGAGCGGATGGCGCAGCTGGGCCTTTGGCGAACTTGCACGGACCTGAGTGCCCGCGTAAGGGGATCGCGAACAATTCCTGGACCGCAGCCGGTGCACGTTCGCCGTGGGGTCCAGGCCGCACATCGAGGGCTTAATTAGATGGGCTACAGAATTGCCGTTGTCGGCGCCACAGGCAATGTGGGGCGCGAAATGATGAAAGTGCTTGTCGAGCGTCATTTCCCGGTGAGCGAGATCTGGGCGGTCGCCTCGCGACGGTCGATCGGAACAGAAGTGTCGTTCGGGGATAAGACCCTGAAGTGCCACGACCTCGAGACTTTCGATTTTTCGAAGGCCGATATTTGCCTCATGTCGGCGGGATCCGGTGTGGCGCGCGAGTGGGCGCCACGAATTGGTTCGGCCGGATGTATTGTCATCGATAACTCCTCCTGCTGGCGCTACGATCAGGACGTGCCGCTTGTCGTTCCTGAGGTGAATGCGGAGGCTATCCGCGGCTATACGAAAAAGAACATCATCGCCAATCCCAACTGCTCGACCGCGCAAATGGTCGTGGCGCTCAAACCTTTGCACGACGTGGCCAACATCCAGCGCGTCGTCGTGTCGACGTACCAGTCCGTGTCCGGGGCCGGCAAGGAAGCGATGGACGAGCTGTGGCATCAGACGAAGGCGAAATACGTGCCTGGCACCGACTACGAGCCGCAGAAATTTCCCAAGCAGATCGCATTTAACTGCATTCCTCACATCGACGTCTTCATGGAGGACGGCTACACGAAAGAGGAATGGAAGATGTTGGCGGAGACCAAGAAGATTCTTGATCCACGAATCAAGGTCACGGCAACGTGTGTGCGCGTGCCAGTCTTCGTCGGCCACTCCGAGTCGGTGAATGTCGAATTCGAAAAGCCGATCTCGGCGGACGAAGCGCGCGAGATTCTGCGGGAGGCGCCGGGTATCCTCGTCGTCGATAAGCGCGAGCCCGGCGGCTATGCGACGCCCGTCGAGGCAGCCGGTGAGTTTGCAACCTATGTGTCACGCATCCGCGAGGACACCACGGTCGAGAATGGCCTCGCCATGTGGATCGTCTCGGACAATCTGTTGAAGGGCGCTGCGTTGAATGCGGTCCAGATCGCCGAATCGATGATCGAGCAGCGCTTGCTAAAGGCGGCTTGACCGGCGCTGTTGGCTCTCGCGATCCATGGACGGTCATGTCGCGTACAAGAGGCATCTCTGGAACGAGGCCGAGATTCGTGTCTGATGGGGCGTCCGATGACTTGGCTGATCGCATACTTAGCCGCCGCCGTGACGTTTGTCGTGCTCGACCTCATCTGGCTCGGCTACGTGGCACATGGCTTCTACAAGAGTGAAATGGGCTCGCTCCTCGCCGACAACGTCAATATCCCCGCTGCCGCGGCGTTTTACGCAATCTATCTTGCCGGCGTATTGTTTTTCGCCGTCAAACCGGGAATTGAGGCGGGCAGCGTCGGTCACGCCGCCGTGCTCGGCGCCCTTCTGGGCTTCCTGTGCTATGCGACATACGATCTGACTTCACTCGCCGTCATCCGCGATTATTCGGTGCGTATTGCGATCGTGGACATGATCTGGGGTGCTGTGCTGACAGCCTGTGTGGCGGCGGCGGCCTGCGCCGTGGCCTTGCGTGTTGAGGCAAGCTAGTCAATCCGTAGGACGCTTAAGCACGCGGGTGGGCGCGTTCATAGGCCTCAAGCACGTGATCACGATCGACCTCGGTGTAAACTTGCGTCGTCGAGAGTGAGGCGTGGCCGAGCAATTCCTGGATTTGACGCAAATCAGCACCTGCCGCAAGCAAGTGCGTTGCGAACGAATGGCGCAAGGCATGCGGGGTTGCGGTTTCAGGCAAAGCAAGTTGCTCGCGTAGCCGAACAAGTGTGAGCTGGACGATGCGTGGCGAAAGCGGCCCGCCTTTCGCGCCCCGAAAAATGGGTTGATCGCTTTCCAGTTTGAACGGGCAAAAAGCCAGATACCGGCCGACGGCGCGCTGTGTCACTGGCAGCACGGGGACGAGCCGCTCTTTGTCTCCTTTGCCCGTGATGCGCAGAATATCCCGTCCGGCGACGGGTGCATCTCGCAGTGTGATGGACAGGGCCTCGGCAATCCGCAGGCCTGAGCCATAGAGCAAGAGTAATACAGCGGCGTCGCGGGCGCCAATCCAGGGAATTTCCGTGTCACTCGCGGCATGAACCGCCGCGCTGGCCTTATCGATCGTCATCGGCCGCGGCAGCGATCGGGGGACCTTGGGCCGTGCCAAGCGTTGGATTGCGACGTTCTCGATGCCGTGGCGGTCGCTGAGCCAAGCGAAGAACGTGCGCAGGGCTGAGATGCTTCGTGCAAGGGATCGGCTCTGGACCCCTTGCCGCCGACGGTCGCTGAGAAAGATGCGCAACTGCCTGAGGCTCACAAGCCTCAGGTCGGCAAGGCTGACGGGGCGGCCCAAGTTTCGCGCAAGAAATTGGAGTAATTGCCCGAGGTCGCGCTCATAGGCGTTACACGTTGCAACGGCTGCCCCGCGCTCGTCGGCTAGGTGAGAGCGCCACGCCCGGTAGGCGACAGCCAAGTCGTCGGCGAAAGCAAGTTGCCCCGAGGCTTCCAAGCCAGTAGTTGGGTGGTCAGTGTGTGACGGATCAGGTCGCATCGTGGGTCGGGCTCGGTTCTCGAAGGACGGCCGCTGCTCGGCGTCCCAGCCTCGTCGTGATCTGGTTAACGAATCATTACGGCTACGCACGGACCCGCGGGTTGGCCTTCAATTCCACGGGAAAAAGGCCTGAAAATCGCCGGTTCCCGGCGGCGATGTCGCGAAAATGCGCGGATTTTCGGGCCCGTGTAGCAAAAATCGCGCATTTTTCGGGGGTTTTCGAGTTATTTGCCGTGCGAAGCGCATTGCATTCGAGGCAAAGCTCGGTACTTTGACTGCGGGGATGAACCGTGGCGGCTTCGGGCGTCGCCGTTGCGTGCGCAAGCGTAGCGCAGATGTCAGCATCTGCACCAAATCGTCTGCGAGATCATGCCGCCCGCGCCGTTGCTTCACATAACGTTTCAGGTTCGCCCGTCATCACAATCTCATCGAGGGATCCTACTTCCATGGCCAAAGCCGTTGCTGCCAAGGCAGCCGCCAAACCCAACACGATCACGCTCCGTCAACTGAGTGCTTCGCTGGCCGAGAACCATGAGGTTCCCAAAAAGCAAGCGCAGGCGATGCTGGAGGAGCTGGTGGTCATGATCACCAAGCACCTCAAAAAAGGCGACCGTATCCGCATCGGCGGTCTCGGCGTTCTGCAGGTCCGCAAGCGCCCGGCCCGCGTCGGGCGCAATCCCGCCACCGGCGAGCAGATCAAGATCAAGGCTTCCAAGAAGGTTGCGTTCCGCGCGGCCAAGGAGCTCAAGGAAGCCGTTTGATCCTTGCGGGAGTGCACGTGATCAACGCTAGACCCGCGCCGCCGCGCGGGTCCTTTTTATTTCATCGCCGCATCGCAGACAGCCTCGGGGCCTTCGTACGAATTATGGCCGCTGATTTCACACGATCGACTGGCCGGTCTTCTTCCAATCGGAAATGAATGCGGCAAGACCGGCGTCCGTAAGGGGATGCTTGACCAGTGCCCGCAGAATGGCGGGCGGGATCGTCGCCACGTCGGCACCGATGATGGCGGCTTCTTTGACATGATTGACCGTACGAATCGAGGCGGCGAGGATGTCGGTCTGCAAGTCCTGATAGTTGTCGTAAATGGCGCGGATCTCGCGGATGAGATCCATACCATTGAGCCCGATGTCGTCGAGGCGGCCGATGAACGGCGACACGAACGTCGCGCCTGCTTTGGCGGCCAGCAGCGCCTGATTGGCTGAGAAGCACAACGTCACATTGACCATGGTCCCCTCGGAGCTGAGCGCCTTGCAGGCTTTGAGCCCGTCGAGGGTCAAGGGCACCTTGATGGTGACGTTGTTGGCGATCTTGCGCAGGACTTCAGCCTCGCGGATCATGCCGGCGAAGTCTGTGGCCGCGACTTCCGCCGATACCGGCCCCGGGACAATGGTGCAGATCTCCGCCACCACCTCCTTGAAATCCCTGCCGCTCTTGGCGATGAGGGAGGGGTTCGTCGTCACGCCGTCGAGTAGGCCGGTCGCTGCGAGTTCCTTGATCTCGCCCACATCGGCAGTATCGACGAAGAATTTCATGCGTCCCGGCTCCTGATTTGTGATGTGTTGAGAACGAGCCGGTGATCAGGTGCGGCCCGCCCAGGTGGGCCTCAATCGAAGCCTCACAGCTTCTAATCCGATGGCAGGGCTTTTGGATAGCCTTTTGGACGATTTGCCGGATGGCGCGAAAGGCAGTGGCGGGACGCTCCCCGTGCTGCTGCCGGTCGCACTCGATCAGACGTACGACTATCTCGCGGGGGGTCTGGAGCACCTCGAGCCCGGGTCCTTCGTGGAGGTGCCCTTTGGCAACCAGGCTCGCATCGGTGTGGTGTGGGATCGCCCCATCGGCCCCGCCGCGCCCTCTTCGCAGGCCCGGGGCCGAAAGCTCAAGACGATAGTCCAGCGTCTCGATGTGCCGCCGCTGCCGGAGGCCTCGCGGCGTTTGGCCGAGTGGGTGGCCAGCTATACGCTCGCGCCGCTCGGCATGGTCGTGCGCATGATGATGAGCGCGCAAGCCGCGTTTGAGCCCGAGCGCGTGCGCATGGGTGTGCAGGTTGCAGCCGGAGCGGCCGCGCCCGAACGGATAACGCCGGCGCGAGCGCGGGTGTTGGAACTAGCGTCGGATCGCCAGATCCGGGCGAAGTCGGCCTTGGCCGAGCTCGCCGGTTGCTCGACCGCGGTGATCGATGGCCTCGTCGCTGCAGGGCAACTGATCGAGGTCGCAATCCCGCCGCGTGGGTGGCTCGAGCCCAACCCCGACGCGGCGCAGCCGGAATTCAGTGCCGATCAGGAGCGCGCCGTGCATGCGCTGCGCTCTGCAGTCGACGCCGCGTGCTTTTCCGTTTCGCTACTCGACGGTGTGACGGGTTCGGGCAAGACCGAAGTCTATTTCGAGGCCGTGGCTCAGACCCTGAGGAGGGGGCGGCAGGCCCTGATCATGCTCCCCGAGATCGCGCTCACGTCTCAATTCATGGAGCGTTTCAAGCAGCGATTTGCGGCACCCCCAGTGGAATGGCATTCCGCGCTCAATGGCACCGAGCGCGGCCGCACCTGGCGCGCAGTTGCGACCGGAGAGGCGCGCGTCGTCGTCGGTGCCCGCAGCGCGCTTTTTCTTCCCTTCGTCAATCTGGGTCTTGTCGTGGTCGACGAGGAGCACGACGCCGGCTTCAAACAGGATGACCGCGTTCCCTATCAAGCCCGCGACGTGAGCGTTGTGCGAGGCCATATCGGCAACTTCCCCGTGGTGTTGGCCTCCGCCACCCCGTCGATTGAAAGCCAGGTCAATGCGCGCGGCGGGCGCTACCGCCATCTCATTCTGCCGGGTCGTTTCTCAGGCGTAGATATGCCAGTGGTTACAGCAATCGACCTGAAGACGCAGCCACCGGAGTCCGGCCGCTGGCTATCGCCACCGCTTGTCACAGCGCTCACGGAAACACTCACACAATCGCGTCAATCCCTGTTGTTTCTCAACCGACGCGGATATGCGCCGCTCACACTGTGCCGCAAGTGCGGCCATCGCTTCGAGTGCCCGCAGTGCACCGCGTGGCTCGTCGAACATCGCTTTCGCAACCGGCTCAACTGTCATCACTGCGGCTTCACGACGCCCATTCCGCTGCGGTGTCCGAAGTGCGAGGCGGAAGGATCGCTCGTGGCCTGCGGTCCGGGCGTCGAACGCGTCGCTGAGGAAGTGCGAGAGCGGTTTCCTGAAGCCCGCATCGCGCTGTTGTCTTCAGATCTCGTGCCCGGTTTGCAAGAGATGCGCGCAGTGATCGACCGCATCGAAGCCGGTGAAGCGGACATCATTATCGGCACGCAGATCGTCGCCAAGGGTCACAACTTCCCGAATTTGTCCCTTGTTGGCGTTGTCGACGGCGACCTCGGCCTTGCGATGGGTGCAGACCCGCGTGCGGGCGAGCGGACGTTTCAGCTCTTGCATCAAGTGACGGGGCGCGCAGGTCGCGCATTCGCCCGAGGCACGGGTCTCATTCAGACACACTTGAGCGACCACCCCGTCATGCAAGCCATTATCAGCGGGGATCGCGAGATGTTTCTCGCGCGGGAGATCGAGCAACGTCAGCGCGGGATGCTGCCACCCTTCGGCAAACTCGCGGCTCTCATCGTCTCAGCCCGTGACAAGGGTCTTGCGGAACGC
>JAKALI010000428.1 GCA_021813195.1 Pseudomonadota bacterium | reverse complement strand
CATCCGTCGCCACGTCGAGGAGCGCATCGCGGCGGGCGAAGGGGCGCACATCGAATTGGTCGAGAAGTCGGATTTGCGCTCGATCATCGACACGCCGATGTATCACGGCGGCTACATCGACCGGCGTAGTGGCCATCTCCATCCCTTGAAACTGGCATACGGAGAAGCTCGGGCCGCGGCGAGCTTGGGCGTTGGGATCTTCGAGGATTCATCTGTCGTGGAGTTTCAGGGAGGCGCCAAACCGTTCGCGCGCACAGCTCACGGGCGAGTCGATGCCGATGCCATTGTGCTTGCTGGCGACACCGTGCACACCTTCGAGCGCGGGCGTCTGTTTGGATTGCAGTTTCCAACCGGCAGCTACATCATCGCCACCGAACCGCTGGGAGAGGAATTGGCCCGCAGGCTGAACCCGCAGGATCTTGCGATCTGCGACAGCAATCTCGTCCTCGATTACTACCGCCTTTCGGCCGACCGCCGCATGCTGTTCGGTGGGCGCTGCAACTACTCCAATCGCGATCCAGGCAACATCACCGCGACGATGAAGAAGCGTCTGGTCGAAATCTTCCCGCAGCTCGCGGATAAGCGCATCGATTACACATGGTCGGGTCGCATTGGCATCGTGTTAAACCGCGTGCCTGCCATCGGGCGACTCGAACCCAACGTGTATTTTATGCAAGGTTATTGCGGGCATGGCGTCAACGCGACCCACATTGCCGGCGAGATCGTCGCAGACACCATATGCGGCGTCAGCGAGAAATTTGATCTGTTCGACAGGATCCGCCACATCCGGCTGCCGATTGGCCGATGGGCGGGAAATCAGCTTCTTGCGTTGGGGATGATCTACTATCGCATCAAGGATGCGATGTAGGCCTTGCAAGCGATTTGAAGCGTCCCGCGGCGGGTTGGCCGGACCATTTCACACGCCCGTCGAGGTCCGGCGGCAAATCTGCCATTGCTGACAAGAGCAATCGGTGCCATGAGGCGGCGGCGCCAGTCACGTTCAAGTAGGCGTGCTGCGCTATTGTGCCCGTGAACAAGGTTGACTGCGTCGTGACAATCTCGTTTCCTGAAACGCTGCGCACGCCCGCCTACGTGCTCGATGTGGCCCGCCTTAAGCGCAATTTGAGAACCGTAGACAAACTCAAGCGGGAGAGCGGCGCGAAAGTCTTGCTGGCGACAAAGGCCTGGGCCATGCCGGCAGCTTTTCCGCTCATGCGGGATACGCTCGACGGCACGACGGCCTCTGGCGAATACGAGGCGCGCATGGGGCGCGAGGATTTCGGCAAGGAAGTGCATGTTTATGCACCGGCCTATGCGCCCGGCGAGGTGGAGCGCCTCGTCGCCATGGCCGATCACATCTATTTCAATTCGCCCGGAGAAATTGCGCGCGGTCTACAGCCGGCAAAGTCAGCCGGGCGCGCGGTGGGGGTGCGCATCAACCCTGGTTACTCCAACGCGACCCTCGGTGGGGCCCTTTATGACCCGTGCGCGCCCAATTCGCGCTTCGGGACGACGCGTGCCGAGATCGACGCCGTGCCATGGGACGACATCGATATCTTTCACGTTCATGCACTCTGCGAGAGCCTCGCGGATGGTTCGGTCGGTCTGATCGAACACGTCGCGCGAGAGTTTGTGCCGTATGTTGAGCGCGTCAAGGCCGTCAATTTCGGCGGCGGGCATTTCCTCAACAAGCCGGGCTATGACCTCGATCGTCTCATCGCGGCGCTGCGCACGTTCCGGGCGCGTTTCGATGTCGAGGTCTATCTGGAGCCGGGCGCCGGCCTGGTCGTCGATGCGGGGTACCTGGCGGCTTCAGTCATCGGGCTGCATCGCAACGAGGGGGACATAGCCATACTGGATGCGTCCGCATCCACCCACATGCCCGACGTGCTTGAAGTGCCCTACACTCCGCCGGTGCTCGGGGCCGAGGAGCCAGGGGTGCTGGCGCATGACTACATCCTGGGCGGCAAAACCTGTATGACCGGCGACGTGATCGGGACTTATTCTTTCGATCGTCCGTTACAGATCGGCGATCGCATCGTGTTTGGCGATATGATGCAGTATTCTTTTGTAAAGAATAACACGTTCAACGGTACGCCCCTGCCAGATCTGGCGATCCTGCACGAAGATGGACGCTACGAAGTTGTGCGTTCCTTCGGTTATGACGAATTCCGCCGTCGGCTGGGATGAGTGGGCATCGGACAAAAGGCTGCTCGACGGCATTTCGTCGTCCCGGAGCAGCCTCGCCGTGTCACGCGATGATGTCGGGGAGGAGTTGATCCTCAATCGCAGTAATGCGATCTTTGATGGCGAGCTTTTTTTTCTTCAAGCGCCGCACGATCAGTTGGTCGCTGCCACCCGTCGCCTCGAGGGCGACGATCTCCTCGTCGAGGGCGCGATGCTCCAAGCGCAGCCTCGTCAATTCTTCGCGCAGTTCACTGTCATTCTGACGCTGCATGGCGTCCATCGGCCTAGTTTGGAAGGAGTATCGCATCACCGCGATACAAATCAGCTGGATGGGCCTTATTGCGCCACTTTGGCAATCTCGCAACCGTAACTCTTCGCGCCGCAGACCACGGCCAAGCCGCCGCCACTCTCAGGGCAGTACCCAAAGTGGCCCCACGGGCGCGCGCGAGCATGGCAGGTGCCGATTTTCGGGGCCTTGCGACCCATCGCATTGAAACAGACTTTTTCACGAAAGGAAAATGATTATGAGGCGTCCGGATTATGCAGGTCTTGTAAAAGCCCCCCGCTTTCTGGCATGATCTTACGGCTCAACTCTGAGAAGGAGGACAGAATGGCGATATCCGCGCATCTCCACGAATTATCAGAGAAGCACCGGCAACTCGATCGCCGGATCGCCGAGGAGATGGCAAGACCCGGGTCCGATGACCAAGAGATCCGGAGGATGAAACAGCAGAAGCTGCGGCTCAAAGAAGAAATTGATCGGCTGCAGGCGAGCGCCCGCCATTAGTTTGAAAGCCGACCCTCTCGGGTCGGCTTTGTCGTTTCCTGCGGGGATGCAGGCTCGGATAGGGCGGCGCGGCTGCATCGTGCGCGCTCCCCGAGACGGTGCGGCTGAGCGTGATAGCCGTTCACGGTCCACAGCTGCGCGTAGGACATCCCTGGCGCGCCTTCATCTTCAGGACGCAATGTCGGCGTGCGCGTCAGCCTCCGAGGCAAGTGCTGCGTCTCAAGATCCGGTATGACGGACCCCCGAGCCTTAGTCGGCCTTCCGGGCCCCCGAGGAGTCCGAATTTGCAGGGTTTGGCTGCTCGCCGCGCGGATCAGCGGGCGCGTTCCAGTCGCCGCGCCGGTGCTCTTTGCCCCAACGCTCTTTTTTTCCGCGCTCCTTGCCCCACGGGCGTTGCGTCATTTCCGCTACGGCGGTCTTCTGAGCGTCGTCCAGTGTGGCATAGAAGCTTTCGGCGGCCGGCCGTACCGTGCGGACCGCATCCAGCATCGCGGCGAGGCGCGTCTCGGTTTCGGCCAACCGCACCATGACGTTCCGTTGCGCAGAAGCGCCAGAGGTTTCGTCCGACGGTGAAGATTGCGGCGTTGGAGTTCGGCCTGCCTGGTCCTCCGGGCACGTCGCTGCAACCTTGGCCGCTGCGGTCCTCAGAGCTGTTTTTAACGTCTCGAACTGAGGCTTTTGCGCGTCGGTCGGTTTCACGCGATGCTCGATGCGGACCAGCACGTGGTCGGCCTGCTCAGCAGGATTGTTGCGGCACACCCGGGCCATCGGGCCGTCAAATGGCCCCATGAAACCAAAGCTGTGATGTGGGCCATGGTGCTTGTAGTGACGCCATCCTTCGCCGCGATGGGCGGCGGCGGCAGCAGCTCCCACAGCGAGCACAAGGCCGGCTCCGAGAAGGATTTTTCCGTTGCGTGTCATAGATCAACTCCCTGGTTGCTGACGCGGTTGCCCCGGGCAGTCGTCACGCGGGGGTGGCGTTGGTCACATGGCCAAGGCGTGCCCGGGGCGCCCGCGTTGAGGATAGGACGCGCGGGGTTGGCCCAATCCGTCGATGAAAAATTCGTCATGTGCTTGCGCTGTTTGGGCGCGACCTGTCATGGCCCAGGTCGCGTCAACGCGTCTGTCGGACTGCGTTTCGGCGCACGAAGCGTGCGCAGGACATCAGGTCCAGATCTTGCGGCGTGCTCAGGCGGACTTGGCTAGTTCACGCAATTTGAATTTTTGTACTTTTCCGGTCGACGTTTTCGGAATATCTGTGAACACGATGTGGCGTGGTGCTTTGTAGTGCGCGAGTTCACCGCGGCAGTAGGCGATCAGTTCCTCTTTCGTGACGACCGAGCCCGGCCGCAACTCGACGAACGCGCACGGCGTTTCGCCCCATTTCTCGTCTGGCTTGGCAACGACAGCGCACGCGGCGACCGCAGGGTGCTTGTAGAGCACATCTTCCACCTCGATCGAGGAGATGTTTTCGCCGCCGGAAATGATGATGTCCTTCGAACGATCCTTGAGCTGGATATAGCCATCCGGGTGGAGAACACCCAAGTCGCCGGAGTGAAACCATCCGCCGGCGAAGGCCTCGGCTGTCGCTTGCGGGTTTTTCAGGTAGCCCTTCATGACGATGTTGCCGCGGAACAATGTTGCCAATACGTCCGAAG
>JAKALI010000427.1 GCA_021813195.1 Pseudomonadota bacterium | reverse complement strand
CTCTACAGCGTGACGATAGCCCGCTCGCGCCGCCACATCCAGACCTATTACGACACCACCGATATTGGCACTTTTCCCGAGCGCCTGAAACCGCTGTCCTTCCATTGCCAGCTCACCCAGCGCAAGGATGTGATCGGTTTTAACGAAATCTTTGCGCGCTTAAGCGCGCTGACACTCGCCGTGTATGCGCCCTTGACTTACGTGCAGCCCAGCCGCTTGTCCCAATACGAGGCGCGCTACGATCCCGACGCGGACTTGGGGCATGGCAACCTCAAGCAGACGGGCCGCGAGAAGGGCATCCAGGCGCTGATGACTGTGAACCTTCTCAAGCGGCTGGAAAGTTCGGTGCATTCGTTCCGCCTTACCTTACAGAGCTTGGCCGATAATCACCGCCAAACGCTGGCGAAGATCGCCGATTTCCAGAACACGGGCCGCGACGCCACATTCGCCGATGTTTCCCCCGCCTTCGCCGATGCCGAGCCGGATGACGAAACCGAATTTCCGAGCCCCGACGACGCGCAGATCGGCAATAAGGTGCAGATCAATTTGTCCGACATGGATCTCCCGCGCTGGGAGCAAGAGTTGCGCGCCGATCTCGCCATCATCGAGGATTTGTTGGCGGAGATGCGCAAGGTCACGCCTTCCGACGACGCCAAGCTCCAGCATCTCAAGACCACTATCCTCAGCAAGCTGGCCTCGCCTATCAACATCGGAAACAAGAAGGTTCTCATCTTCACTGCGTTTGCCGACACGGCGGATTACCTCTACGAGCACCTTGCACCGTTCTTCCTGGCGCAACAGCAGCTCCACACCGGCAAGGTCACTGGCGCTGACAGCCCGAAGAGCACGCTCAAGAAGAGCTACGACTTCCAATCACTACTCACGCTATTTTCGCCGCGCTCGAAGGAGAAGGCTGCCATTCTTCCCAAGGAGCAGGGCGAGATCGATCTGCTTATCGGCACCGACTGCATTTCTGAGGGCCAGAATCTTCAGGACTGCGATTACCTCATCAACTACGACATCCACTGGAATCCGGTCCGCATCATTCAGCGCTTTGGTCGCATCGACCGAATCGGTTCGCAAAATGGCTGCATCCAGTTGGTGAACTACTGGCCCGACATCACGCTCGACGAATACATCAACCTCAAAGAGCGCGTCGAAAGCCGCATGGTCATTGCCGACGTCACCGCCAGCGGCGACGACAACCCGCTCGACTCCCGGGCCAACGACGTCGCCTACCGCCGCGAGCAGCTTCGGCGGCTGCAGGAGGAAGTCATCGAGCTGGAGGATCTAAAGACCGGTATCTCCATCACCGATCTCGGGCTGAACGATTTCCGCATGGATTTGGTGAACTACGTCAAAACTCACGGCGACCTTGCCAGCCTGCCCAATGGAATGCATGCCGTCGTTCCGGCTGCCCCTGAACGTGGTCTGGTGCCCGGCGCAATCTTCGCCCTGCGCAACCGCAACGACGGCGTGAACATCAACCGGCAGAACCGGCTGCACCCCTATTACCTCGTGTATGTAGCACAGGACGGTACCGTGGTCGCCAATCACACGGAAGCCAAGCGGCTCCTCGATCTCGCCCGCGCCGCGTGCAAGGAGCGGCACGAGCCGGTTCCAGAGGTGTACCAGGCTTTCAACAAGGCCACCAAGGATGGCCGTCGCATGGATGCCTATTCGGAGCTGCTGGGCAAGGCCATTCGCTCCATGGTCGAATTGAAGGAAGCGAAGGACATCGACAGCCTGTTCTCTGGCGGCAAGACGACCGCCTTGGTGAATACCATCCATGGCCTTGACGACTTCGAGCTGATCGCATTCGTCGTGTTCTACGATACTTCATCGCCGGATGGCGGCACGACGCGCCAAGTGATCGAGACCATGCTCAAGAAGCGGGGCGTCAAGGTGACCAGTCAGCTCATCTACGAAATCATGGAACGAGAGGGCATCTAGCGGACCGTATGTACCTGCTCGACATCAATGTCCTGATTGCGCTGGCCGACC
Organism: Pseudomonadota bacterium; assembly: GCA_021813195.1. The sequence goes on along the minus strand of JAKALI010000427.1, from coordinate 2,628 downwards.
CCGATCATGAACACCACGGGAAGGCGGAATTGTTTTTTCTCGCCAACCACCATCTCGGTTGGGCAACCTGTCCGATTACCGAAAATGGTTTCGTGCGCATCATCAGCAGTCCCAGTTACCCGCGGGGGGTGGAGAGTACAGACGTCGCCTGTACTATTTTGAAGCAGCTCTGCGCACACGACGGGCACCGCTTCTGGCCCGACGACCTGTCTTTGCGCAGCGCGTCGATATTGCCGGTTTCAAAGCATTTGACCGACCACTACCTGCTCAGTCTGGCGATGCACCGGCAGGGCAAGCTGGCCACCTTGGATCGCCACATCAACGCGTCCCTGATTCCGGGCGGCGCCGGCGCCTACGTCGTGCTTTGACGCCCATGTTCGCCTACCCGAAACTAGCCGAGTTCAACCGTGCGGTCCCCAAGACCAAGATTTACGCGCACGCCAAACCCTCAAAGCGGGTCAAGGAACTGTTCGTCGCACAGGTCGGCGAAATTATCTGGAAGTACAAGCTCTCGCTCGAAACCATCAACCTGCCGCCACGCAAGGGCATCAACGAGATCCAGGTATTCGAGATCGCGCTCAGGACGCCGCAACTCGACCAGGCCGTGCTCCAGGCGATCGACAAGGCCATCCCGTTCCCGCTGCTGTTTCAGCTCACGCACGATGGGCAAATCCGCTTTGCCATTTCCTACAAGCGCCCCAGCGAGGCGGATGGGTCGAAGTGGGTGATCGAGGCAAGTTTTCAAACCGAGCCGCAGCCAGTGAGTGCCAAACGGCCGCCATTGCCAGTTGCGCTCGATCTCGCCGGCCTCTACGAACAGATCGTTCGCCGCCACATCCCGCTGGCGCCGCGCACCGGCGAGGCAATCGCCGATCAGGTGGCCCGCTTCAATCTGCTGGCGGCGAAGAGGAAAGCCCGGCAGCAACTGGAAGCACGACTTGCCCAGGAGAAACAATTCAACCGCAAGGTCGACCTGAACGCCCAGCTACGTGAGCTGACTACCGAGCTGGCCTCACTACAACATTCATAAGTCATTCCACATGGAAAAACTCAAACTGCACACGCCGAATCTCACCGCCGAGAATATCGAGAAGCTTGCCGCGCTATTCCCGAACTGCGTCACCGAGACGGCCGATGAAAAGACCGGGCAGCTCAAGCGCTCGATTGATTTCGATCAACTCCGCCAGGAACTCTCCGACCACATCGTGGAAGGGCCGCGCGAGCGCTACCACCTCGACTGGCCCGGCAAGCGTGAAGCTCTGCTGGCCGCAAATGCGCCGATTGCCAAGACGCTGCGGCCGTGCCGCGATGAGAGCGTGGACTTCGACACCACCAAGAACCTCTTCATCGAAGGCGACAACCTCGATGCGCTAAAGCTGCTTCAGGAGAACTATCTTGGTAAGGTGAAGATGATCTATATCGATCCGCCCTACAACACGGGCAATGACTTCATCTACGACGACGATTTTGCGGAGGATGCGGAGGAATACTTCGTTCGTTCAAATCAGGCGGACGAATCCGGAAATCGATTAGTTGCAAATACTGAGAGCAATGGCAGATTCCATTCTGACTGGCTGAACATGCTCTATCCTCGAATAAAGCTGGCTAGAAATTTATTGAGGGAAGATGGTGTCCTGTTTCTATCTATCGGCCAGGAAGAGATAGGTTCTGCGTCATTTATTTGTTCCGAGATATTCGGAGAAAGCAATCGTATCGGCGTGGTTGGTAGGGCGATGAAGCGCGGGGGAAATAATGGCCGGTTTTTCTCGCCAAATCTTGAGTTCATTCTTGTTTATGCGCGAGATATCGAAGCTGCGACTGGATTCAAGGACAAGATGAGCCAAGATTTGATTGATAAGGTTTACAACCAAATCGAACGCGAAGGGACTCGAAAGGGTGAGTTCTATCGGACTATGGGTTTATACCAGCCGTCCTTAACCCTTGAACGCTCAAAGAATGCTCGATACTTCATTGAGTGTCCTGATGGGTCCAAATGCATTCCTCCGCCCAATAAACGTTGGCGTGTTGTTGAAAAGGGTTACTTGGACATGCGGGCAATTGGTGATATCGAATTTAAGCAAACATCAACATCTCCGCTGATCGACGAGAAGGGAAATCCATCGCAGTGGAACGTATATACCAAAATTTGGCTTAACAATCGCCAAGAAGAAGGCCAAATTCCAGTCGACCTCATCACGAAATTTGAGAATCGGCATGCTGCCAAGGAGCTGATTGCGCTTGGAATCCCTTTCGATTTTGCCAAGCCCTCTGCGTTGGTGCAGTACCTCCTTACCATTGCACAAGTTCAGTCTGATGACATAGTCCTGGACTTTTTTTCCGGCTCCGCCACTACGGCTCATGCCGTAATGGCGATGAACGGAGAGGATGGTGGAAAGCGACGTCACATCATGGTTCAGCTACCTGAACGGTGCGAGGAAGATACTGACGCGTTTCGTGCTGGATATCGATTAATACCCGACATCGGGAAGGAACGCATTCGTCGCGCTGGCGCCAAGATAAAGGACGAAAATACTATATCCGCTCCTGATCTCGACATCGGTTTCCGCGTCCTGAAGATCGACACGTCCAACATGAGCGATGTGTACTACGCACCAGACGCAGTGAAGC
>JAKALI010000426.1 GCA_021813195.1 Pseudomonadota bacterium | reverse complement strand
CATTCCGGCATTTTCCGTCGCGGGTTTCGCATTCGATGCGCCGCTGCGCATGTATTATCTCGTGCTGGCGCTGAGCGCAGCGCTGGTTCTGGCACTGGAAGGCGGAATGCGCCTCGGCTTCGGACGTGCGCTCAAAGCCGTGCGTTCGGATCAGCTTGCTGCGGCCGCGCTCGGGGTGAACGTCGCCCGCATCAAGGTCTTGGCGCTGTGCATCGCGGCGGCGCTGGCGGCGCTGTCCGGCAGCCTTTATGCCTTCAGCTTCCACTTTCTGTCACCGGAAATGGTGGAGACGACGCGTTCGTTCGAAATGATAGCCATGCTGGTTCTGGGCGGGGAGGGGACGCTGATCGGCGGTCTGTTTGGTTCGCTGCTGCTGACGCTGTTGCCGACGCTGGTGCAGGACCTCGCGGTGTTCAAGACCGCGGTCGAGGGCGTTCTGCTCGTCGTCATTTTCCTGCTCATGCCAGAAGGCCTGTATGGACGGCTGGTACTTTGGCTGAACAAGAGCCCATTCGACAAAGGTGCAATTGCGCCTGCGGGAGCGAAACCATGACTGCACCAGCGCTCGAATGTCGTTCTGTTTCCAAAATATTCGGCGGCATTCTGGCCGTCGATGACGTCAGTCTGACGATGCCCGCTGCCAGCATCTGCGCGCTGATCGGGCCGAATGGCGCCGGCAAGACTACTCTGTTCAATGTCGCGACGAATCTTTATGTGCCGTCATCGGGCGAAGTCTGCTTCTTCGGTCAGAACGTGGCGGGATTTGCCGGCCACCAGATTGCGGCATTGGGTGTCATCCGCACATTTCAGACTGCACGCATCTTCCCAGGGATGACAGTCATTGAGAATATCTTAGCGGGTGCCTATCTACACGTCCACGCATCGGTACTGTCGCAAATGCTGTGGAGCCGCCCCGCGCAGCGGGAAGAGCGGAGGCTGGTCGAGAAGGCCTACGCGCTGCTCGACACGATCGGCTTAGCAAATTTCTGCAATATCACGGCTACCGAGTTGCCGATCGGCGTGCAGAAACTGGTGGAGGTGTTGCGCGCGCTAATGGCGGCGCCGAAGCTGCTTCTGCTCGACGAGCCGGCCGCCGGTCTGAACGATCGCGAGACGGCGGAACTCGCGGTCTTTCTGCGCGCGATCTCCGAGGCGGGTACCAGCATCTTGGTGGTCGAGCACAATATGTCCTTGGTGATGGGTATCGCCGATTGCGTATTTGTACTCGACGCAGGTCGGCTCATTGCCACCGGAGCGCCGGTCGATATCCAACGGGATCCGAAGGTGATCGAAGCGTATTTGAATCGACCCGCAGGACAGATCCAATGACACTTGATGTGCGACGATTGTCTTCCGGCTATGGTGGCATGAATGTTATTCACGGCATCGATCTGACGATCGGTTCCGGCGAGATCGTCGCGCTGCTCGGCGCGAACGGTGCCGGAAAGTCAACGCTGCTGAAGACGATCTCCGGCATTATTGCGTGCCGTACTGGAACGATAAACTTTGGCGGGGAGCAGCTTGAGGCGGCGTCGACCGCTATCCGGATGAAGCGGGGTGTCGTGCATGTGCCAGAAGGGCGACAGATATTCTCCTCCCTCAGTGTCGCCGAGAATCTCGAAATGGGCGCCTATATCCATCGGCGCGACCGCTATCAAACCGACCAACGGCGGGCGGAGGTTGTCAACTATTTTCCGACGCTGCGGGAGCGCTTGTCCGAAGTGGCCGGAAATTTGTCCGGGGGACAACAACAGATGCTTGCGATCGCGCGTGGCCTAATGGCGCGACCGAGACTCTTGATGCTGGATGAACCATCTCTCGGACTTGCACCTCGGCTGGTGAGCGAAATTTTCGAGCTGATCGCTAGCCTGCGTGCACAGGGCATGTCCATTTTGCTTTCCGAGCAGAACGTTGAGCTCAGTCTAGCGGTCGCCGATCGTGCCTATGTCATCGAGAATGGGTGCGTGGCGTTGACCGGATCCGGAGAGGAATTGCTGCAATCGAGAGAAGTTGCCGATCGCTATCTGGGTATTGGCGTTAAGATCGAGAGTTCACCGATCAATGGTGAAAACAAGCGTTTGACCAGATTGTCCGATCTACTGCGGCTCTAATCCCGTGTTGTTGTTTCGTATTGCGGAGAAACAGCACTTGATGTGACCAATGATGATGGGACCGACCAATAAGGTCGCGTTGTTTTCGTTCTTCTTTTCGAGGTCCTGAACGCCCCGGTCGTACGGCCGTCGTACCTGTGACGGACTCAATCGAGGTCGCAGAGTTGATCGCGCTCTCGTAGTGCCGCCGCGCGTCGCTTGTCGATGTAGGTGGCCAGATCCGCAAGGTGGACGCCTGGCATGGCCTTTTGGCTAGCCCAGTATCGCGTCCGGCCCGATGGCGATTGCAGCCACGACAGCCCCGCGCAAAAACGCAGCCTTTGCAAAAATGTATCCGCGGATGTATCAGTGATACATCTGGAATCCGAACACACGGGCGATCGGTTTCGGTGATTTCAAGGGGCTACGGCGGATTTGGTAGCGGGGGAGGGATTTTGTCCCGCGGCCATTGCCTTGCACAGTGTTTCACCTAGGGGGTCGAACTCCATTATGGCTCCCTCCCCTCAGCCAGCAGAAACATCTTTCACTCACAAGGCAGCATTTACCACTCACCAAATCAATCAGGGTTTGAGTGATTGAAAGAGTAGATAAAGACGTTATCCCCGCAATTCCCGCCCCCCTCAATTTAGTGCTCGCTATCGCCCGGTTTCCGTGTGCGATTTAAGTGCCATGTCATCGAACGACATGCGCAGCTTGCCGACGATTTTTCTGCTGGGCGCCCAATATGGCGGCCTCACAGTCATACCGCTGCGCTTGGTCTGCCGGGACTACTTTCCACATTTGACGGAGCAAAAGCTCCTCCGAAAATGTCTTCGTGGCAACATTGATCTGCCGATCTATCGCGCCGAAACCGGGACGCGCGAGCGGTCTTGAGCCCGCCAGCATCGGATTCTCCTGTTTTTGCGCGATTTCTATGGTGCCAGGCATGCCCGCGGCAACCTTCGGCAAGTTGCGGATCCACTTTGGTGGCACGCGCCGACGAGTCGGTATCGCGCGTGGATGAGTTTTCCCGGTTTTTTTAAGCCGCATCGGCAAATGCCGACGGCAGATCATGCCAGCGTTTTGACCATTGATTTTCGGGTCCCGCCGAGACCTTCGTCAACATATTTGGCACGCGCATGAATTGCGGACCGAGATTGTTGCGACCAGCGCAGGAAAATGGCGCGCAGCACCGCTTTGCAAAATGGTGGCACTCGTGCGCGATTTAGAGGCGGACATTTTCCCCAGCATCTGACGGAGCGAGACATGACCGCACTGTCAAAAGTCGTGTCTCATTCAGGCTTGAGACCAATTTCGCGCGTGACTTTTCCCCAGAGATCGTATTGTGCGCGTACAAATGAGGTGGTCGCCGCCGGGGTCTGCGCGCCTTCGGTGAAGAAGCCAAGGTCGGCAAGTTTTTTCGCCATCTTTGGATCTTTGAGGATCTTATCCATTTCCTGGTTCAGTCGCGCGACGATTGCTGCGGGCGTTCCATTTGGCGCGGCAATTACAAACCAACCGGTGAGTTCTACTCCAGGATATGCTTCCGAAATTGGGGCAACCTGTGGATACTGCGGTAACCGCTTCGACCAACTGATGGCAACCGGTTTAAGTGCTCCGTTCGCAATGTAAGGCGCCGCAGACGGAATGGCGAGAATTGTGATTTGCGTGCGTCCAGCCAGGGTGTCTTGGATACCTTGGGGCATTCTTGCGTATGGCACTTGTAGAAGCTTGGCCCCGCTGACCTTATTCAGCCATGTTGCGAGGATTCCAGAAAAATTTCTCGGCCCGTCGGTTGCCACCGTCAGCTTTGCAGGATGAGCCTTATCGTATGCGATCAGCTCCGGGAGCGTATTAGCCGGCACGCTTGGATGAACCAGAATCAAGAAGGGGTTCTTTGCCACCATTGAAACCATGACAAAGTTTTTCACTGGATCATATGGTAGCGATTTAAACGTATGTGGGTTGCTCACTAAGGCCGCTGCGGTCGCAAAAAACAGGGTATAACCATCGGCTGGCGCCTGAGCTGCTGCCATTGCACCGACGACATTGGAACCGCCGGGTCGATCTTCGACGACTACTGGCTGCCCCAAGAGACTGGACAGCCGATCTCCTATCAAGCGACAAATGATGTCAGGAGTACCGCCCGCAGCTTGTGAAACGATGATCTTGATTGGCCTCGTCGGCCAACTCTGAGCGTCTGCAGAGGTGAAAGACAGGGATGCCAGGATGAAGAGAACTAGTGCACGTATTGCGATCGACATGTCGTTTTTCCTTGACCGATCCTATCGCGCGGATCATTTCCCTCTTATCGCAGTTGAGATTAAAAGTTAATAGTTCGACTGAGTTTCGAACCAACTTGATACTGATCAATGGAAGTTTGAATATTTCTTTGATATCGCCGCCGATAGTTCTAACCACATTGTTAAAAGTTCCCGTTCGCAGCATCTGCGGTTAGGGTCGTTTCTTTTCGCAAATGCTTTGCAATCGCTCATTCGGGCCGGAAGAGTCTTTAGTTCCATTTGGTCGCGTCTGATGAAGATC
>JAKALI010000425.1 GCA_021813195.1 Pseudomonadota bacterium | reverse complement strand
TCGGTGTAACGGAGGTAGAGCTTTCCCGGCGCGGCGGCGGGAAGGGCCGGCATCAGCCGCCCGAGCGCCTTGCGCACGAGGTTGGCCGGCAGATTGATGCCGAGGGCGGTCGCGAAGTGCGACCATGCCGGGAAGCGTGGATTGATTTCGATCAGATAGACCCGCTCGCCGTCGGCCATGCACTCCAATTCAAATCCTCCGCGCCAGCGATACGCGCGCGCGAACCGTTTGGCGGCTGCGGCCATCGGTTCGCTGTTGACTGTCACCCCGGTCCAGATTTTGCCGAGAGAGGTCGTCCCGAGTTTTTTGACGATCGTATAACCCAGCAGGTTGCCATCGCCGTCGCCCACGCTGACCAGATTGAGTTCCTCGCCGCCGACTGTTTCCTGGAGGATCACTGGATACCCCCATTCGCTAACTACGGCATGAAAATGACCGATCGCCTCCTGGATCGTATAAGCCCGGTAAGCCCGGTAGAATGCGCCCTTGACGATGATTGGAAAGACGAAATCATCCAGCGCCGCGATGAACTCATCCAGTGACGTGAAGACCAAAGTAGTCGGAATCGCGAGGCCAATCGCGTCGGCCACCTCAGACAACAGATCCTTGCCGCGCAGCCGAAACTGCTCGGCCGTCGGCAGAAATGTTTCAATTCCTTCCGCAGCCAAGACTCCCGCTAAACGGGCATAGAGCGGTATTTCAATGTCGAGAGTCGGTACGACGAAGTCCAAGCCTACCGTGGACTTGATGTATCGCAGTCGTTCCAGAAGCGCATCCGTGCCAGCGGAAGGGTAAGGAATGATAAAAGTGTGGTCAAATAAGCCCTTGATATAGGCGCCCGTCTCCAGCGCATCATATGCCAGATTTAATAAACGGACGTTGAGATCGTCAGCCAGCCGCAATGACTTCGCGACTCCTATTCCAGGAGCGGGGTTGTCCGTGGAATTGTTTCCACTAATTGCAATCGTCAACGTCTTCATGAATCAGCCAAGTTTCATCATGCGCAGGCTTTGAACGAACTCCATCACGTCACGCTCGGCGTCAGCCTCGGAAATCGCGTAACGGCTTGACATCGACTGGACCAGATCGGCGATCGAGGTTTCTTCCTTAAGCGCTTTCAGAACGGTCAGCCCCGAGGCGTTGCAGACGAAACTGTCGCCGGTGGCCGGATTGAACACGAACCCCTGATCGCTGATGGCCAGCAATCCAAGTTGAGTTACTGGAATGGAATTGGCTTCAGTCACGGGCGCTACGCCAGTTCACGTTGACGGGACGCTTCGACTTGTTCCACGACGCAGTTTGAAGTAGCGCCCGCGCTCTGATCGAGGGCGCCGGCTTATGCATGGTCATTCTAGATTTCCTCCGAAAATGGCAGCACGTTGGAGTATTCGCACATTCTTATATTCGAATTCATTATACCAGTTTGCGGGGGCAAATTTCCACAATATTGGCGGCTTGAGTGCGGCGGACAGTCGCAGCCGGACAGGCCCGACGGCTTTGGCGGCGTCGCCCATCTAATTCATGATCAGCTCGATTTGGCGGAGCCCGTGCCGTGGTTATGGCGCCCATGCCCGCCGTGGCGGCCATGCATGAACACATGCATCAGCGGACAAGAGAGCAGGAACGCGAAAGGCAGGAAGCCGAAAAGATGCGCGGCGTGCTCAGTGACAAGATAGAAGCCGCCGATCGTCAGGAACACGACCAGGGTCCAGCCGGCTGGCGTACTGAAGAACGACGACCGGTCCGGCACGTCGAGATGGTCGTGATGATGCGTCATGATCTGTCCCCTCGGTCAGCTGTTGCGATTGCCCATCAGGTAGAGCAGCGACTGGAAGATGTTGACGAAGTCGAGGTAGAGCATGAGCGCGCCGTTGATCGACTTCTTTACAATCATTTCCTCGCCGTCGGCTGCCGAGTAGATTTCCCTGATCGCTTGGGTGTCCCAGGCCGTCAGTCCGGAAAAGATCAGCACCGACAGAATCGACAACCCGAACTGGAAGCCGGAGCCCTGGACGACGAGGTTGAAGAGGCTCGCAATCACAAGGCCGAACAGGCCCATGACGAGAAACGAGCCTAAGGCCGAGAGATCGCGGCGCGTCGTGTAACCGTAAAGGCTCAAGCTGCCGAAGGCAGCGGACGTGACGAAGAATGCCTGAACCACGGATTGTCCGGCGTAGACGAGCAGGATGGAGGACAGCGACAGCCCCATGGCCGCCGAAAAGGCGAGGAACATGGCGCGCGCCGTCGAGGCCGCCATATGCTTGATACGGAACGAAAAGAAAAAGACCATGCCTAGCGGCGCCAGCATGATGAGCCAGCGCAGCGGGCTCTCGTAGATAGCCGCGCCGAAATCTGTGAAATAGACGCTGCGGCCCATCCGATAGGCGGTTGGCGTCGTCGAGACGGCCAGCAGGTTCGCTCCGAACGCCACGAGGCCGGTGATCAACAGCCCCAGCGCCATGTTGTTGTAAACTCCAAGCATATAGGCGCGCAGGCCCCGGTCTATTTTGGCCCGCCTTACACGAGACAAGCTCTCGCTCTGGCGTGGCGCCACGTATTGATCGAAGTTTGACATGGTCGGATACTCCTCTTTTTCAAACGCGGCATCGCGCCGTGCGAACGTGGCAGTTTTCACGTGAACAGATCGCCGGACCCGTGCATCATGCGGAATCCGACGATACGCCCACCGACGATCGATCCTTTGTTGTCCGCTACGATCTGAACGTCGACATGATCGCCCAGCCGCAGCATGGCCACATGCGAGCCCCGGGTTGCGAAAAAGTCCATCGTCATCGCGGGCATACGAAGTTCCGCAAGCGCGGAGTGCCGGATCGTCACCCGCCGTTCCAGGAGGTTAATGCCGACTACTTCCACGCGACGCCAGGGCCTGTTCTCGGATGCGAACGTTTGAGCGCGTTGGTTGCGCGATTGGACCTGGAGTGATTTCGCATCCGCGGCGACGGCTGTCACGCCAACGAAGGCGAATGCACCGATAATCGCGAAAAGCACATTCTTCTGCAGCATGGTTTCTCTCGCAGATGAATCAGAAGACCGCGTCTTCTGGGTTGAGGATCGAGCGAGGCGCCGAAGCGTCGCGCTCGCCTAATTTCCGCGTGATCCTGCCACGCTTTCGCCGCCCTGCGGCTCGGTGTGGCTGGTTTAGGTCTGGTTGCGCGGGCCTTCCGGCTCGGCGTAGCTGGCATAGGTTCGGTTGCGCGGGCCTTCCGGCTCGGCGTAGCTGGCATAGGTTCGGTTGCGTGGGCCTTCCGGCTCGGCATAGCTGGCGTAGGTTCGGTTGCGTGGGCCTTCCGGCTCGGCGTAGGAGGCGGTCGTAAAGATTCCGGCGTTTTCGACGGCACGGTAGGATGCAGCAATCGGAGCGCGATTGCTTTCAAGCGCGGTGTACGATGCGCCAACCGCGCCGATGGTGATCAGTGCAGTTGCGAAAAGGGCGATTTCGATAGTCTTCATGATCTTGTCTCCTGTTTGGATAGCTTAATCGGGTCGATCAGCCGTTCAGTGCTGCATACGGAAATCGACGATCTGCACGACGCCGCTCTGATTGGCGACCTGAATGTCGACAGCATCGCCCGTGTGCAACATCGCGAGATGGGTCGTGTCGGCGACAGCGAAGGTCATGGTCATCGCGGGCATGGCGATCGACGGGATCGCCTGATGCGAAATCGTTATCTTCCTGGCCGCAGCGTTCACCTTCTCGACGTTTACAGCGACCCACAAGCGCTCCTGCGGGTCCGTGGGGTTCTTCTTCATCCTCTCGACGCGGATGAGCCAGTCGGTCGTGCTCATGCCCGCCACGGCGGGGGCGGTGGCGCTCGCCAGCGCCAAGGCGAGGCCGAGAGCGAGGCGGAATTTCGATCTGAGCATTGCGATCTCCTTTTCAAGTCGCCGTCTTAGGCAACGCAAGAACAGATACCCCAAGAAGCAAATAACACAAGAGTTTTCTCTTGAATTACAAAGATTTAATCTCACATAATCCAAGACAGCATTCTATGTTTACTGCGTTTCTAACAGTATTTAATGTACATAATTGTGAATTGGGTCAGACTGATCGCCTTCGGTCATGCCGTGCGCCGCTGGGAGCCCGGGTCCGGGCGCCGGTCAGCTTCGCGTTCTTAACGGACGCACCCCGTGCGGCCAGACGGCCGGCATGGAGGTTCGTGCCGCGGAACCCTCCTGCGGCGCATGCGCGCGCTCTTCGATGTCCGATCCTGGTGGATCGGGCAGCGAGATGCGAACGACGATGCGACGACGGAGGCGAACATGAAGAGAAGTCCGAAGATCGGGACTTGAGCCCGGCGCCGCCATCAGACAGGCAGGCGCTCATAGCCGATCGGCCACGCGCCCATCCGCGCGCAGCGATCCGTCCCGGCGGTCAGCCGGTCGAACTTCAGACTCTCGGGGGTCTTCGGGGCGGAGATGGAATCAGCCCGACGACGTCGTCATCGAAGCACGACACGATAGCGGTTGATTTTAGCGCCGCGACAGGCGGAAATGTCCGCACGACCGCGAAGCTTTGCAGGCAACCCGACATGCAGGGCGCCGTCAGGGCGCATTTCTGACAGGGATCGGCCTGCGCGGCAGGGGGGCAGCACGAATCGTCGCCGGCCAACGACA
>JAKALI010000013.1 GCA_021813195.1 Pseudomonadota bacterium | reverse complement strand
GACCCTCGGCATCGACAATGCCGATGCGCACTTGCAGAGCGGCATCGCCGTCGAGGATGTCGTCGCCACCGCGGCCTTCGATTAGATCGCTGCCGCCATTCCCGAGCAGGATATTGCCGGAATTGAAGACGACGCTGGAACCCTCGGGGAAGGCCGCGCGCAGATCGATGATCGAGTCGAATCCTAGAATGCGATGGAGACCGGCGATACGCTCCACCCCATCCCGATTGAGTTCATCGCCTTCGAGCGTCTGCTCATTGACGGGAATGGCGGGATTGAATGGACCATCCGGTGCAAGGCGGCTGTCGCCGATGATGGTATCGCTGAAAATCGAACCCGATAGGGCCTCTACGCGATCGAAACGGTTGCGCAGAATATCATCGAAAACAGTCGTGAATATCTTCACATTCATATCGACGGTGACGCCGAAGTTCTTGTGATCCTGGAACGACACCCAGTCGAAGCCGAGCATGCCCTCGTTGCGCATGACGCTTTCGCCCTGCACCATGATGTCGTCGCCGCTCTCGGCGTCGAAATCATTTTCGTTGCTGCCGGCAAACATCACGTCGTGGCCGATGATCGAAGAGTTGAAGAACAGCTCCGAGTTGTCGCCGGCGATCGTGTCGAAACCTTCACCGCCTTCAATCCAGTCGTCGCCTTCGCCGCCGAGCAGGAAGTCCATGTCGGGTGTGCCGAGGATGAAGTCGTTGCCCTCGCCGCCAAAGACTTCTTTGCCGTCGATACCCGCGATCACGAAGTCTTGCCCCGCGCCGCCGAAGATCAGATCTCCAAGGCCGTTGCCGCCGTGGATGACATCGTTGCCGTCTTCGCCGTGGAGGAACTCGGGATCGCCGCCGCCGAAGATGATGTCGTCGCCCGCGCCGCCATGCAGACGGTTGATGCCATGACCGCCGATGATGAGATCGTTGCCGCCGTCACCCCAGATCGTGTCATCACCCAGGTCTCCGATGAGAACGTCATCCTGATCCGTGCCCCCCAGGACAACGTGCTCCCCGCCGGTGAACTTCAAATAGTTGGCATATAAGGTGCCGTCGATCGTCACGTTGCTGGCGCGCACCACTTTGGGTGACAAGGCCTCCAGGACCGCATCGTCATGCACCGGGTCCGGCTCAAGCTGGATGGACTGATTGACCTCGAGGATATGATCGACGCGAGCAAAGATTTCGCCGGGCAGGTGGGTGGCGCCGGGTGCGCCGAGATCGGTGTTCTTCATCACGATCTTGGCGAACGAATTGTTCTCGAGTTCCTGGAGGAAATGCAGGCCCTGCGTGCGGGAGAGATAGTAGAACCGATCGCCATTTTGCAGGTTCTCCATCTGCATCTCGAACACAAAGGTGAACGTGGAGCCGAGCATGCCGCCGAAGGGCAGAATCGCCTCCGCCAAGCCACCGATCCACAAATCGACGTTGTTGAGGCCGCCGAGCGAACCGCCAGTATAGGCTCCAGTCGCATTGAGGAAATCCAGCCGATCGGCTGGAGCGCCCGGGCCGCCGAGCACGAGCAACGCGGCGGCGTCGCGCTTCTCAAGGTAGGTCGCGGCGTTGACGATGCTCTCGTGCGTGCCATACGCCGCAATGAAGTTGATGATGGAGGTCGGGTTCTTCAGGTTCTGGGCGAAATCGACCCAGTTGTCATAGGGTTTCAACCACTGACTGCGCGTCATTTCAAAGAATTGCGCGCGTGCTTCGTTCAACGTGGGCATACCGGTCTCGCGACCGCGCGCCAGGTTGATCGTGGCGAGATCGAGCGGAAGGCCGAGCAGATTGTTGCGCAGCGCTTCAGTCACAAATTCGTCGATCTCGTTGCCCGTCTGACGCGTCATGCCACGCGCGATTGCGCCGGCCGCTTCGCGAGCGGAGAGTGCACCGTTATTGTCGAAGGCCACCGGGTTAAGGAAGGCCTCGATGAGGCCCATGTCATTTGAGGTCACGCCATCTGCGGCCAGGCGGTCGACCGTCTCGTTCAGCATCGAGTGGCCAAAGCGATACACCACGTGCGCAAACTCGGCGAAAATCGCTGGATTGATGTCCATGGTCGGATTGAAGACAAACAGATCAACCATGGGGTTCACCTTGCGGGCGAACTCCTCAAACACGAGGTGCTGATACTGCATTTCGGTGCCGAATCGGGCGGCTTGGAACAGCCGTTCCCCGTTCCAGACCAGCGTCGAGAGGTCGGTGGGAATTTCGGCGACGGGAACCAAGAGCCATTCGTTGAGGAAAGCGACATCGCCGCTCGAAAGTACGACTTGTTTCGTGTGTTCGGCCATCCGGTTGTGTTCGGAGTGGAACACGTGGTGGACTGCAGTGAGCCCGATGTTCTCATTGCCGCGGCCATCGCCGGTGATGAAGTGGCGGTCGAGCAGTTCGTTGTCGTAGGTTAGCCGCACGCCGAATTCGTTGACCACCTGATCATCGAACCGGTTGCCGACCGTGTCGTTGGCATCGGGGGTGGTCCAGATGCTGTTGTTCGTTGCAGGATTGCGATCCGGATCGACAAATGCGGGAGCGGCGGTGTGCGCAATGTCGTCGAGGAAGGCATGCCCGGTGCCAAGAGCCGCGATGCCGGTCACGGTGAGCCCACCCGGTGCGGTGAAATTGACGAGATCAGCCTCGGTGATATTGAGAAGGTCGAGGCCGCCGTCCTTGCCAGCCGCGCGCGCTGTGACGACGCTGTTATCCGACAACGTCACGGTGACGACGACCATGGCGTAGCCGTTGGGGGCGCGTTCGAATGAGCCATACAAATCGGTGGCGAGCAGGGGCACCTCGTGGACATGGCGGTCGTCTAGCTTCAAGCCCAGCATCTCGATCGCTTGCGCCTTCACATCCGCCCAGGTGGCAAGTCCGCCGTTCTGTCCCTCGAGCAGATGTCCCGTTGCAACGACCTTCGCAGCCGTGCCGGCATTCCCGTCGTGATCCCATTTCATGTATTCGCGCAGGAACACCTGATGAGATGCGTGAGACGTGTAAGTCTGGTTCTGGTCGACGAACGGCGTCGTCAGATTGCGGGCGTCCGCCGTGGTCCGCGTGACGACCATGAAGTTCGAAGTGCCGCCTTCGACATAAAGAGGATCGTCGGGCTGAAGCGGAATGTAAACGCGGCTGGTCGAGGTCTTCTCCACCAGGTCGAGGCCGTGATCGAAGAATTGGCCAAACAGGGTCATCCATGAGTTGAATGGCGCGGAAATGCCTTCATCCGGTGCGACGTTAGGGATGACGAGGGAGCCATTCGCAGTGATCTCGACGCCGTTCGCAATAAGAGTTGCCTGGAGATCGCCGATTGCGGCATTGAGCGCGGCCCGGGCATCGGCCGTGCTGATCGGGGCATCAGCATAAAGGTCTGCGCGCGAGGCTTCCAGTTGTTCGCCGAGGCCTCCCAGCGTGGTGGCAAACGCGTCGTCGGCGAGACTGGCTTGTACGGCGGAGATCAGGTCAGCCAAGTCGATGGCCGGAGTCGACGTGTCAATTCCGGTCAGCAGATCAGACAAACTCTGAACAGCGTCGCGGAAGGCAATTGCTTGGGCTACATCGGGATCAGAAATCAAATCCGCGACAGGGCCTGCCGGCACATCCAGGGCCGCGACGGCGGCCTCTGCGCTTGTCAGCAGATCCGCCACAGCTGTGATGGCATTGGACAGGGCAGCGAGGTCGGACGGTTCCCAATTCGGTCCACCTGTCGTCAGGGCCGACAAGAGCGCCGTCGTCGCGGCATTGACGCCGGTAGCCTGAACCGCGGCAGTAGACAATGCCCCCCTTGCCGTGTCGTAGGCAGCCAGAGCTGCCGCATAATCGGGATCGCCGCCGGGCGTGGCGCCGGCAAGTTTGGCACGAGCTGCCGCGATCGCGGCGTAGTGGTCCGCCACGAGCGCATCCGCGGCGGCAGGTGTGAAGCCGGCGTATTCGAGTGCCGCTCGCACGGCAGCCGGATTGTTGACGGTCTGGTCAACAATGAGATTGGAGATGGTGCGCGGCGCGGTGTCGACCACGCTCGCCGTCGAGCCGTAATTGGTGTTGGAGATCACGCCACCAGGCGCAGGCCCATTGATATCGAAGGGATCGCCCGGTGCAGTTCCGGTGCGCACGCTATAGTCGGTGAGGCGCGGGAACGGAAGATCGGCCGCGCCCCACGTTTCGCGGCCGGGGATGATATTATTCAGGGTTCCATCGACGGTCCTCACGCCCCAGGGGAGGAGCGGATTGGGGATGAGAGTGGTGAGGTCTTGGCCGGCCGCATGGGCTTCCGAGAGCTTGATCTGTTGGAGGATGAATTCGAGATCATTGCGATTGTAAGAGACCATAACATCCTCCGATTGACCCGGCGCCTCTAGCGGGCGCGGAACTGCAACACCGAGAGCCCGCCGGGGCGGGACTGTTGGTCGCAGCCTCGCGCATAGGACGCGGGCCTGGTAGGGTCGGAGGTCGCGAGGCTATTGGGTGCCGAAGTCGGAGGCACATCAGACCATAGTCCGATGCGCCGGCCAGGACTCACCCCGCGCGCCGATCCGGGGCACGACGGCCTCACGGACGATCATCGGCAGCCGGATGGACGGGGCGGTTGGCCTAGAACCAGCCTTTGCGGCGGAAATACCAATAAGGTAGGACGGCCGAAAGCACCATCAAGACGAGCGCAAACGGATAGCCCAGGGTCCACTTCAATTCCGGCATGTACTCGAAGTTCATGCCATAGATCGAGGCGATGAGGGTCGGCGGCAGAAGAACGACCGCGATCACCGAAAACATCTTGATGACCTGGTTCTGCTCGGTTGCGATCATGCCGAGGGTCGCTTCCAGCAAAAAACCGATACGGTGGGTCAAGAACCGGTTGTGTTCCATCAGCGATTGGATGTCCCGCTGCACGGTCTTGATGCGCTTGGCAATCTGGTTTTCGACGTTTTCGTGACGCAGCGCATCGCGCAGGAAATGCAGCGTGCGCTCGAGCGACGTCACGCTTTCCAACACGCGCGAGACGATGTCGCCTTCTTTGCCCGTCTGGCGCAAAAGGACGTCGAAACGGCGAGAGCTGTCGCGTCGTTCCGCCTTGATGTTGAAGACCGAATGGGCGAGGCGGTCGACTTCGTCTTGAATGCGCTCCAGCAAATCAGCGGTCCGCTGCACGAGAACTTCGAACAGGCCAATGAGCACCGCTTGTCCTGAATTGGAAGCGAGGCTGCCTCGTTCGGCACGCTGCGTAAACATTTGAAACGATCGCGGTTCGACGTCACGAACCGTTACAAGCGTGTTGCCCTTGAGGATGAACGTGATGGTGGAGGTTGCGGGTACAGGATCCTCGATATTGTAAATGATCGAGGATGTCATGAAGATCGCGCCGTCTTCTTCATAAAAGCGGCTCGAGGCTTCAATTTCCCTCAGCTCGGCGCGCGTGGGGACATCAATCGCGAGCAGACTTTCGATTTGCTGCTCCTCCTCTGCCGTCGGATTGAGGAGATCGATCCAAACGAGGCCTGGTCCCAGCCGATCTTCGCTGGTCCGCGCGGCCAACCGGCCATTGGCACATTCATACACTGTCAGCATCGTGTTGCCTCACCTGTTCCCGGAAGGCCGATGGCGCATGGGCTCATGCAAGTCAAGGTGCGGCCTTGGGGCGATATGGTCGCGCTGACTGACGTTCGCGCTCACGCCCGATAGATGATAGTTTTGCAACCAAGTCCGATCGCCAAACGTATGATGAACTTAAAATCACCTGCCCTGGAGGCTGCTCATGTCCCAACCGAAGCGTCATGTCCTGCTGTGCGCCCTCGCGGGTGTGTTGAGCTTGGCCGCCGTGCCAGCAACGGCGGCGATCACATGCCAGAACGGTTTTCAACTCGTGCAAGGTAGCTATCTTGCGACACCCTACTGCCAGGAGAAGCAGCTGGCGGAGGTTGCGCGTGGCTATGGGATCAACATCTCGTTCGCCGAGATTCGAAATAATCCCAACTCCAAACGCCGTGTGTGCGCATTGATCGGACGCGACATCCGCGTTCAGCAAACCTGCATCGATGCGGGGATCACAGGTCGCCGCGGGTTCTAGGGTGCAGGAACACCCGCAGGTTGCGCGGTGGCGCCAAGGCCCATTAACTCAAGGATTTCGTCCACGGCGCGGGTCGGAAAGAGACGGCCCGCGCGCACGTCGTCCTCGATTGCGGGAAGGCGTGCGGCGACATTCGGGTTTGACTTCAAGGCGCCGATTAGGCGGTCGCTCAACATATCGCGCATCCATTCGACGGCCTGCCGGCGCCGGCGCTCCTCGAATTGCCCGCTCTCCATCATGATGCGGCGATGCTCGGTGATCTTGTTCCACAAGGTAGCGAGGCCCGTGTTCGTGCGCCCCGAAATGGTGACGACCGGCGGCATCCATAAGGCCGACTTGGGCGTGAAGATCGCTATCGCGTTCTGGTACTCGTTGGCTGCGCGTTGCGCCCGTGTGACGTTGTCCCCATCGGCTTTGTTGATAGCGATCATGTCGGCGAGTTCGATGATGCCCTTTTTGATTCCCTGCAGATCGTCGCCCCCGCCAGCCAGAAGAAGAACCAGAAAGAAATCGACCATGTCGGCCACGGCCACTTCCGACTGGCCAACGCCGACCGTCTCGACGATGACGACATCGAAACCCGCCGCTTCCAACAAGACCATGGTCTCGCGCGTCTTGCGTGTTACGCCGCCGAGGGTCCCCGACGTCGGCGAGGGACGGATGAAGGCATCGCGCAATTGGGAGAGCTGGCTCATGCGCGTTTTGTCGCCAAGGATCGAACCGCCCGTGCGCTTGGATGTCGGATCGACGGCGAGCACGGCGACCTTATGGCCCGCTGCAACAAGGTTGGTTCCCAACTGATCGATGGTGGTGGATTTGCCAACGCCGGGGACACCGGTGATCCCCAGGCGGATTGCCTGTCCAGCGTGCGGAAGGAGATGTTGCAGCAACTCTTGGGCGTTCGCAGCGTGGGATGGCTTGCTGCTTTCAACCAGCGTGATGGCGCGCGCGAGGGCCGTGCGATCCCCGGCGAGGATGGCGTCTTTGTACTCGAGCGGAGTGGAAGGCGGTCGTTTCACGGTTGGGCGTCCGGGCATGGCGCGGTTTGGTTTCGAAGACGGCGCTCGGGAGGGGGTTGCCGAGCAGGACCATGGGCAGGATGGGCTTTGTGCGCAAGGTCGAAATCGACACGCGCTCGCGATCTGAGCCACGCGCTGTGGGCATGTGCTGTGACGGCCGCGTGGCCTTTCTGATGCCGCGGTGCAGACGCATAACCTGAGATAAGGGCAAGCGACGTGGTGCGGTTGATGTTGCCGGCTAAGGCAGTATGTGTTGCGCCGCCGACGATGTGGAGGGCAGGAATGGCCGATGTACCCGAGGAGTTGAGGGCGCTGCTTGTCGCCCTGTCGCTGCTACTCGTCTTCGCGTTCGCCTGGGTCAGCATGGGACCGATGCCGCGCGTGGCTCGGATCTTGGGCCGCCTCTGCCTCATCGGGCTTGCCATCTTTCCTATCGCGCTCATCGCCCTGTTTGGTGATCGCGGTCTGCTCCAATCCGAACGCCCCACCCGCAGCGCGCAAACTGAGCCACAAATCGTTTCCGAAGCACCACCCAAGTCACGACAGCGACCGCGGAGCGTGGCGGATGATCCGGCTGCATTGCCCTCGCCCGCGACCGTCGAACCCAAAGCGGCGCGGGATGTCGATGGCGAACTCGCTGCTGATCCTCCTGCTGCCGGGCCACCTCCTGGTCAGACTTCGACCGGCGAAGCCGCATCGCGGGGAATTGAGGTGCCGTCGGTGCCGGCCGCGCCGGCGCCCCCGATTGCAGCGGCATCAGCCGAGGAACCGTCAGCAGGCGCTGGCGAACCGCCGCCGTCTTCAGCCGAGGTGAGCGCGGCAAGCGAAGCCACTGCCGCGCCCGCGCCCGTCGCGCCGGCGCCGGATGCCGATCGGCTTTACGACATCGTCCCGGTCTTCTTCGGGACCGACCGCGGTGCAGCGACCGGGACACCGCGTCTCGACTTCGCTTCCACACGTGGCCGCCGCCTGGAATTGGGGCGTGCGCTCGTCACGGTTCCCAAGGCTCACGAGGTGCCGATGGTGGAACGTCCTTGGGTGATACGCATCCCGTTGACGGATATCGTGCTGTACGCGGAAGCGGAGGATCCGGCCAAGCATTTCACGTTGAAGGAGCTCGAAGTTCTCACTCGGGCGGACTTACTCCGACTCGTACGTGAGCGGTTGGCGGCTTCCAACACGTTCAAAGATCACGCGCTCGTCTTCATCCACGGCTTCAATACCACGTTCCAAAACGGTCTCTATCGCACGGCGCAGATCGCCTACGATCTCAAGTTCGACGGCGCAGCGTTCCTCTACAGCTGGCCCTCGGGCGGGGGTGTCGCAAGCTACACCTACGATCGCGAAAGTGCCGGCCAATCGGTTCCATTCATGCGCGAGTTTCTCGAACTCGTCGTCAAGGAGTCGGGCGCGAAGTCCGTGAGTATTATCGCGCACAGTATGGGAAATCAGCCATTTTTGCAGGTCCTGAAGGACTTGAAGTCCTCGTCCCCGCCGGGTGTCCTCATCAACCAGGTGATCCTTGCGGCACCTGACGTCGATCGCGACAACTTCGAAAACATCGCTCGCGAAATCGGCGGGCTCGCGCAGGGAATCACCCTCTACGTCGCCGCCAATGACCGCGCGCTCGGCATTTCGCGTCGTTTCCACGGGGGTGTGCCGAGGGCTGGTGACGTACCGCAGGAGGGGCCGATCGTGGTGCCTGGGGTCGACACCATCGACGTGACAGCTGTCTCGACCGACAGCTTCGGGATCAACCACTCGGGCTATGCGGAGAACAACGCGTTGCTTGGGGATCTCACGGCGCTGATCCGGACGGGAGAGCGGCCGCCTGAAAAGCGCACGCCCTTCCTTGAGCGTGTCGGAACGTCGGCAGGCGCCTATTGGAAATTCCAGCCGCGTTGACGCCGGCCGGTGGTCTGGCCGAGCCAGTCTCATGCGCGTGGACCATAGGCCCACTCGTAAACGGACCGTTAAGCACCGTCCCGTAATTTCACACTCAGAATCACGTCGGGGTTCAGGGGCGTGGCCCGCGAGGTCGCAGGGGGCGGAGCATGACGCAGTCAGCACATATCGTTCTGTTTTCTATCGGCGTTTTGGCGGCTATCGGGATTTCGGCCGCACGCGCCGCTGATGAGGTACCCTGCGCTCCCGTCCGTCTCGTTTACATCCCGCCTGCCGCGCTGGCGGAGTTGAAGCGCACCGATCCGTGCTTTGCGGCGGCTTTGGCGGGCGGCGAGGCTTCGGCCCCTAATCCGCACGTCCGAGCAACACTGGCCGCCCCGGTCCATCAGGCGGTCACGGCGCCAGCTTTGAGAACAACGACGACGGCTGAGGGCGCATCCCGTCACGGCCTGATTCAGCAGCGCGAAGCCCCGCGCGCTGCGGAAGGCACGGATTTCCGCAACGTCCGCATTCTAAACGCCGGAGAAAGTGAGACCGCCCTCTATCGTCACGAGCGCTGACGGAGCACGCCGGTGTGATCGGCGACCTCGAACGATTCGTTCGTCAAGACTTCGTTTACGTGCGTCTGCAAGTGTTGCGTTCCGTTTGATCGCCAACCACAATCGGCAGGTAATTCCCATGCTGCAATCCGCACGCGCGCGGCTTTTAATCGGAACCGTATTCGCAGCAGCCGCCATTTTGGCTTCCGCACCGGGATCGATCGCGCCGGCTTGGGCCCAAGATGAAGAGGCGCAATCCCAGGACGACGTTGCGCCCACTCAAGATGGCGAGATGCCGAGTGAGGACGGCGCCACATACGACGGCACGGCCGAGGAGCAACCTAATCTGGAGCAGCCGACTGGCGAGGAGCCATTGGGGCAGCCGGGTGACGGCGAGGAAACGCAAGAGCAGCGCTCATCCAACGATGCCGCGCCCGAGATCGGCACAACCAGTCAAGAGGCGATCGAACAGGCCAATGCGCCTGCCACTGCGACGGAAACTCCACCGCAAGCCGTCCGGCCTGACCATGCCGGAGGTGGCGCCGTCGGCAAGGGCGAATTCGGCGAACTCCTCGATAAGCGCGACACCGATTACTACGACCGTCGCGCGGCGGAAATTCTCTCTGAAGACCGAGCCAAAGTCGGCAAGGTCGAGCATCCACTGCAATCGGCTTATCCCGATCACTTCGTGGTCGTATGTGAAGCTGGATGTGGCGATGGCAAATCCAACGAAATCGTCAGCATGATGCCGCGTCCGCCAGTCGGTGCAGCCAAGGATCAGCAGCGCTACGATACGCTCGGTCTGGTGACGTGTGTGGGTGGCTGTCCCTCCGGTGGTTCGGGGCAATTCGCGGCTCTGCCGGGCAACGCGGCGGGCGGTGCGGCGATGGCGGCCAACATCGGCGAATGGATGACGACGGTCGCGCGTGTCCCGGACGGAGCTCAAGCACCCGCAGCAGCGTCTGCCAAGGCCAAGGGCTCGGGTGACTGGATGAACCGCATCAACGAGGATCGTGCTGTGCAGGCTCCGGCCGCAGCGAATCCGGCGGCACCTCGGGCAGCACCGGCCGCGGCGGCTCAGCCGGCTGCAGCCTCAAGCTCGGCCGGGCGCGATGCGAGCACGCCGGGTAAAGCGCAAACCAGCCCCCAATCGCCCGCCGCCATTGCGGGACCCGGGGCTGAGCAGGCTATGGCCTCCAAACTGGACGCGCCGAGACACGATGTGGCGCCCGTCGCGGCCAAGTCCGAACCCGTGAAAGCTGACGCACAGACAATTGAGGTCGCCAAATCTGACGCTGCGCCATCTGCCAAGCCACCAGTCACCGGTCCGGCAGCGAGCGAACCGATAGCGCCTGAACGCCAGGTGGCGGAAGTTCAAGCCGAAGCATCCCGCACGGAGCCGGCAAAGGTTTCACCTTCGAAGACCGCCGCAGACGCTGCTGTTGCAGAGCAGCCCAGGGTTGAGCCACACGCGACGGAGCAATCCGCGGAGCCCAAACCAGCGACTTCGGCATACGCTGAAGCGGCGTCCGCGCTGAAGGACGCAACCGAGGGGAGAACCACGGACGCACCCGTGAAAGTGGCCGCTGCGACGCCGCCTCCTGACACAAAAATTGGCACAGCCGAGGGCGCACAGGGCAACAAGGTGATGTCGGTGCTCTCGGAAGATGAGCAGATGAACGCGGCCATTCGCAAAGCCCGCGCCTCGCTCGCCGACTTCTGGCGCAGTTACGAATCACCGGGTGCCAACGAGGGCGACTTTGCGCTCAAGGTCGCCATTCAGGGCAACGGGGCGACGGAGCACTTCTGGCTCACCCGCATCAAGCGCGACGGTGATAAGGTGTCCGGCGTGATTTCCAACCAGCCTCAAACTGTGAAGACCGTGAAGCTCGGACAGACCTATGAGTTCACGCAAGACATGATCTCGGACTGGACTTTCAAGCGCAACGGCAAGCTTGTTGGCAACGAGACAATGCGCGTGCTGCTGCCGCGTATGCCTGCCGAGCAGGCCGCCGCTTATCGGGCGATGTACGAGACCCCGTGACGATCGTCAGTCGAGTGTGATGAAGATACGCGGCGCTGCGGGCTCAGGCTTGGAGCGCCGCCTTGATTTTTTCGGCGTGAGCGGCGAGCACCTGTGGATCTTCCATCTGTCCGGCATGCTTGCGCAACGGTACGTCAGTGTGCCGGGGTATGACGTGAATGTGGAGATGGAACACGGTCTGCCCGCCAGCCGGTTCGTTGAATTGCATGATGGTGATGCCATCCGCTTGGAACGCCGATTTGGCCGCCAGCGCAATTTTCTGCACTGCGGGCAACAGCCGTGCGAGTGTGGCGGTATCGGCATCGAGCAGATTGCGCGAGGGCGCCTTGGGCACGACGAGTGTATGGCCAGGCGCTTGCGGCATCACATCCATGAAAGCGATTGTGTGCTCGTCTTCGTAGACGCGGTGGCAGGGGATCTCACCGCGCAAGATCTTCGCGAAAATGTTGGATGGATCGTACGCGGTCATGCTCCCTCCTTGGAAGTTCTCGCGCCGCGCGGCGCGCTGTCACGCAGGGTGCGGCTCTCGTAGGCAAGCCCGATGGGGGCGTCAAGCGGACCCAAGCAGCCAATTCAGGAAGGAATGTGGGGATGGATGTCCTCGCAGGCGCTCAGGACTATCCGTCTTGCTCTTGGGTTAGGGCCTGTCGGTAGGGTCCGAACGTCGTCAGGGCAGCGTTGCTTTCGGCGACCGCACGGCGCTCCTGCTCGAGATAGTGCGCGACACCGCGCGCGAGGCGTTCGTCTGCGAACCAATGAGCGGAATGGGTGGTCACTGGCAAATAGCCGCGCGCCAGCTTGTGCTCGCCTTGTGCGCCTGCTTCGATGCGCGAAAAACCGCGGGCAATCGCGGCGTCGATGGCTTGGTAGTAGCACAGCTCGAAGTGCAGGCTCGGCACATATTTCGTGCATCCCCAGTAGCGGCCATAAAGGCAGTCGCCACCGATGAGGTGCAAGGCGCCAGCAACGGGCGTGTCGCCCTCAAGGGCGAGGATCAACAGGCAACGATCGGCAAGAGTTTCGCCGAGCTCACGAAAGAAGGCGCGATTGAGGTAAGGCCGTCCCCACTTGCGACTGCCCGTGTCCAGGTAGAAGGCGAACATTGCATCCCAATGGGCGGGTGTGATCTTGGCGCCCGTCAGGGCCTCGATCACGAGCCCGCTCGCGGCAATCTCGGCCCGCTCGCGGCGGATCGCCTTGCGCTTGCGGGAGGTCAGTGTCGCAAGGAAGTCCTCAAAACTCCGATAGCCCGGGTTCACCCAGTGGAATTGCTGGCCCGTTCTCATGAGCAGGCCGCGTGCCGCACATCGTTCTGCGTCCTGCGGCGACAGAAACGTGACGTGAAGCGAGGAGGCAGCGATTTTGTCGGCCAGCGTCAATGCGCCGGATAACAGGACGGACTCGGCCGTGTTGCGATCTGTATCGGGATGCACGAGCAGACGCCGGCCGGTGACGGGCGAGAAGGGCACCGCGCATTGCAGTTTTGGATAATATCGCCCGCCCGCCCGATGGTAGGCGTCGGCGAACGCGTGATCGAAGACGTATTCGCCCTGGCTATGGGTCTTCGAATACAGCGGCATCACCGCCAGGATGTCGCCAGCTGCATCCTGAAGTGCGAGATGACACGGCTGCCACCCAGTACCCTCGCCAACGCAGCCGGAATGTTCGAGAGCTGCGAGAAACGCGTGAGAGATGAACGGGTCAAAGGTCTCTGGAGCCGGATTGGCGCAGGCATCCCATGCCGCGGCAGGGATGTCGTCAATTGATGAATGGACTTTTGCTGATATCGACTGCATTCGGGTTCCGTCACGCTCTCGTCGTCAAGACTTGAGAGCTGTATGTTACGAAAACAGTGGGCTCCGGATGGCTCGGGACGATGTAGGGTTGCAAGAATGGGGCAGATAATCAGGATTTGGCAGATTGCTCTCGCCGCGGTGCTGGCAGGATCGGTGTCGTTGCTCGCACCAGGGGAACTCGCCGCGCGCGACGGGGAGGGCGTCAAGGTTCCGCGCCGGTCGATTTTCCGCAACTTGGTGCCTGCGGCCAGCTTGGAACAGACGGCGGATGCACAGTTCAGCCAACTGACCTCGGACGCCGCCAAGCAAGGCAAATTACTACCAGACAGCCATCCGACGGTCGTTCGCCTGCGGCGCATTTTTGCGGATCTCAAACCGCACTCCTATAAATTCAACGACCGCGCCAAGGACTGGAAGTGGGAAGTGAGGGCCTTCGACAGTCCGACGATCAACGCCTTCTGTATGCCGGGCGGCAAGATTGCGTTTTTCACGGGTATCCTCGACAAACTGCAACTCACCGATGACGAAGTGGCCATGATCATGGGGCATGAGATGGGCCATGCGCTGTGGGAGCACGCCCGCGAGCGGGCTGCCAAGACCACACTGACGGATGTCGGCGGGCGCGTGGTCGGCGGTCTATTGCTCGGCCAGGCCGGAGAGATGATCGGTGCGGCTGGCGCAAGCCTCGCGGCGCTCAAGTACTCCCGCAACGATGAAACGGAAGCCGACCTGATCGGGATGGAATTGGCAGCGCGTGGCGGCTACGATCCGCGGGCGGGCATCACGCTCTGGCAGAAGATGTCGCAGGCCTCCAAGGGCGCCCCCCCGCAATGGCTGTCGACCCATCCATCAGGCAAAACCCGGATCAAGACCATCAAAGACAACTTGAAGGACGTCATGCCGCTCTATGAGCGCGCGAAGGCGCAGAAGGGCTGATCGGCGAGTGTGGGAGGTTGAGTTTAGCGCGGCGGGGGGAGGGTGCGCCGCCGGGCGATTAGAGCCGATCGGCCCGAGACAGGGCAACCCGAACCGTGCACCGCTGACACAAGTTTCTTGCGGCCGGTGGCAAACCGCCCGAACAGGTCTGATAATGGGCTTCGCGGGAGTGTTGGGGCCGCACCGCGCAGAACAGGTTGGCGGTCAGCATGGCACAATTCACGATAGCCGCACAGTTGCGGTTCGCGGATTGCCTCTCAGCGCAACTCGCGCGATGGGTTGGCGGATGGAATCCCGCAAATCAGACTGGTGCCCAGAAGAGGACTCGAACCTCCACGGTGTTACCCGCTAGTACCTGAAACTAGTGCGTCTACCAATTCCGCCATCTGGGCATGCAATCAACGCGCACCAGCAGTTAGAGGCACGCGGTCACGTTGTCAATTGTGGCCTCGCGCACTACACACTCGGCAGATCGTGATCGTGGGGTGCAACCAATTGCGCCACGCACGGATCGGCGGGTGCTAAGAGGCAGCGAGGATCGGACGATGGCGAGTGCGGGACAGGCCGGGCAGCTGGTGACGATTTTCGGCGGACCCGGGTTCGTCGGACGCCATGCCGTGCGCGCACTCGCCCGCAGCGGCTGGCGCATTCGCGCCGCATCGCGGCGACCCGATTTGGCCGGCCACTTGCAGCCGATGGGTGCAGTTGGCCAAATCCATGCGGTTCAAGCCAACCTGCGCTATCCGGACTCTGTCGCAGCGGCCGTTGCGGGTGCGGATGCGGTCGTCATCTCGGTCGGCGTGCTTGCGAGTAGCGGCCAGCAGACTTTTGAGGCTATCCACGTCGCGGGCCCGCGTGCAATCGCCCAGGCCGCACGCGCGGCCGGCGTCAAACGCCTCGTGCACATCTCAGCGATCGGCGCCGACAGCGCCTCGCCATCGCGCTACGCCCGCTCCAAGGCCGATGGCGAGAAGGCTGTCCTGGCCGAGTTCCCGGAAGCAATTATTTTGCGCCCGTCGATTGTTTTTGGGCCAGAGGACGAGTTCTTCAATCGTTTCGCCGCCATGGCGCGCATCTCGCCGGTGCTGCCGGCGATCGGGGGCGGGCGCACGCGGTTTCAACCCATTTTCGTCGGCGATCTGGCGCGCGCGATCCAGGCGGCCGTCGAAGGCAAAGGGCGCCCGGGTACGGTTTATGAAATCGGGGGGCCGGAGGTCTTGACCTTCCGCGAGTTGCTTGAGCGAACGCTGGCCTACTCCGGTCGCTCCCGGAGTCTTGTGAACCTGCCGTTCTGGTTGGCAAAGTTGCAGGCGCTCGCAACGTGGCCGCTGCCAAACTGCTTGCGGCCAATCACACTCGATCAAGTGCGGATGTTGGAACGCGACAATGTCGTCAGTCAAAGCGCCATCGACGAGGGGCGCACGATCGCTGCTTTAGGCGTTGGCGATTTACGCTCAATCGGCGCGGTCGTTCCGGAGTACCTAGAAGCCTACCGGCCCAAGGGCCAGTACGACATGCGTTATCGCGGTTAGTTGCAAAGTCCCCGGTATCGGCTCTGAGCTCTCAAAAGCGACAGGCCCCGGCGAACGGGGCCTGTTGCCCTTTCTGTCATTGTTGTGCGGGGAACAATCGTTCGCGATCAGTGAATGCTCGCCACGGCCAGTTCGCCTTCCATGGCATGACTGAGAGCCGCTTGGCGCGAGTCGGTGAGGGCGATGGGCGTACCATCAGCCGCATGCAGGGCGAACAGTTGAATACCCGCTGGCAAGCCTTCCACTGCTGGGAACATCTGGCGTGCTTCGTCCGTATCCAACACTTTGATGTAGGCGAGCTTGCCTCCGCCAAGACGAGCCAGTTCGATTTGACTCATGATGGGAGTCGCGCGGGCCTCGCGCTCCGCCACGACAGGTGATTTTGCCTTCTTATTCGGTTCATTCGTATTCATGACGCACTTCCTCCAGGAGGAGACGGGCAGACGTCACGCGGGGCGGAAGATCAGGATGAGCCGACCCCTACCGCGCATGAGTGTCCCACGATTCTGACGGTGAGGCTGTAGCAGCCCAGCACCTAGGGATGTATTTTCTCTCCCGCACCGTCGATGACGATCTTGCGCACGAGCTTCTCTGGCTCATGGCGAACGAGATCGATTGCCAACAAACCGTTTTCCAGAACGGCGCCGCGCACCTCGATACCATCGGCAAGGACGAAGGTCTTGGAAAATTGCCTCGCCGCGATCCCGCGGTAAAGATATTCGCGCGGTGCATCGTCCTGAGTTCGCCCCTTCACGGTCAGATGACGATCCTCGAGGGTAATTTCGATGTCGTCGCGTTTAAACCCTGCCACCGCGAGCGTGATCCGCAAGATCTCCGGTCCGCCATCAGCACCGGCAATTCGCTCAATGTTGTAGGGCGGGAACCCCCCGGCATTCTTTCCCGCACGCTCAATCAGCCGCTCGATTTCCTCAAACCCCAACAGCAGGGGGTTCGACATCATCGTCATCCGCGTCATCTCATTTGGTCCTTTCCATAAGCGACCGGTCAAATCCGTGGACCCTTCGATTGGCATCCTCGGATATTTCCTCATCCCGACGCTGCGGAATCAATCTCGCGCTCCGGACTTAAGGCTTTCGTCCGAGATATGGGACTTGGCGCGTCAGCTTCAAGCGTGGTGCATCTTGCTGGCGAGAGATTGCCAAATTTTTAGCTTTCAAGATCGGCGCGGCGCAGTTCCAACTCCAGCCACTGGTCTTCAGCAGAGGCCAACTCCACCGAAAGTGTCTCCAGACGCTTTGAAAGCCCGGCAAATGTGACTGGATCCCGGACATATAGGGTCGGGTCGGCCAGTTGCGCCTCCAGGCGTGTCCGCTCCGCTCCTAAGGCGTCGATGCGCGCGGGTAAGGTATCGAGAGCCAGTTGATCTTTATACGACAATTTTCTCCGAGGCCGAACGGGAGCCGCGGCCGCGGCCGTCGGGGGCGCCGTCGTCGCGCGCTTCGTGGGGGGAAGCCCCTCGGTGGTCGGAAGGATGTGGCGGCGCTGGGCCAGCATGTCAGAATACCCGCCCGCATACTCCACCCATCGGCCCCCGCCTTCCGCAACAATGACACTCGTGGCGACACGGTCGAGGAAGTCGCGATCGTGGCTGACAAGCAGGACGGTGCCGGGATACTCGGCGAGCAATTCCTGCAACAGATCGAGTGTTTCAAGATCAAGGTCGTTGGTCGGCTCATCGAGCACGAGGACGTTAGACGGCTTGGCAAGTGCGCGTGCCAGCATCAGCCGTCCCCGTTCACCTCCCGATAGGACGCGCACCGGCGAGCGCATCTGCTGAGATGTGAACAGAAAGTCCTTCATGTAGCTGGCCACGTGGCGCGCCTTGCCATTGATGACAACTTGATCGCCCCGGCCGCCTGTCAACGCCTCCATGAGCGACCAATCCGGATTGAGTTCGTCGCGCCGCTGATCGAGGGTGACGAGATTGAGACTCTGGCCGAGACGCACATGGCCACTGTCGGGGGCAAGCTGTCCGGTCAGCATTTTGAGGAGCGTCGTCTTACCCACGCCGTTGGGGCCGACCAGGGCTAGCCGGTCACCGCGCAGGATGGTCGTCGAGAATTCTGAGACGAGGGCGCGCCCACCCAGTGTCTTCGAAATGCTGCGTGCCTCCACGATGAGCCGGCTGGACATGCCGCTGTCCGCCGTTGCAAGCCGAACGTTGCCTGAGACGTGGCGCTGTTCCCGCCGCTCCTTGCGCAACTCGGCAAGTTCGCGCACACGCCGCACGTTGCGTTTTCGACGCGCCGTCACGCCACCGTGCATCCATTGATCCTCGCGCGCGATCTTGCGATCGAGTTTGTGGCGCTCGGTTTCTTCCTCTTCCAGAACTTTGTCGCGCCACGCTTCGAATGATTTAAAGCTGGCATCAAGAAAGCGCGTCTGACCGCGGTCGATCCACACGGTCTTGCGCGAGAGATTTTCAAGAAACCGTCGGTCGTGACTGATCAGCACGACGGCCGAGCGAAGGGCGTTCAGCCGTTTTTCAAGCGCTTCGATGGCGTGGATGTCGAGGTGGTTCGTCGGTTCGTCCAGCAGGAGAACGTCGGGCGTTCCGACAAGGGCGCGCGCGATGGCAGCTCGTCGTCCCTCACCGCCAGACATCGTCGCGGTTGGCGTAGAGCCATTGAGCCCCAGTTCCTCAAGAATGATGGCGGCTTCGTGGATGCTTTGGTCTGCGCTCAACCCCGCCGCCACGTAGTCGCGTGCGGTGACGAACCCGTCCAGATCGGGTTCCTGCGCCAGATAGCGGATGTCGGCGCCAGGTTGCCGAAAGCGCTCACCGCGATCGGGATCGACGAGGCCGGCGGCAATCTTGAGCAACGTCGACTTGCCCGAACCATTGCGCCCTACGAGACAGATTCGATCGCCGGGCTCAACGTTCAGGCTCGCACCCTCCAGGAGCGGAACCCCTCCGAAGGTCAAATGGATGTCGCTCAAGCTCAAAAGGGCCGGGGCCATGAAGGTCCTGGTTTGCTGAAAGGGAACGGCGGCGCCGGTCATATCCGGACAGCCGCCCCCCGTCGAGGCCCGCCCTGCGGCGGCCTGCCTCGCTGGTCTGCTTTTGAAGGTGCGTGCGGATCAGACCGGATAGCGCAGAATGGCGGCAAGGCTGTTGCCGCCGGGAATTTCCGGACGACGCACAGCCAGAACGCGCCCGCCGCTGTTGAGGACCCGCCCCGCAATCTCATCTACAACGCCATAGGTTGTTGCGCTGTCATGATCGGCAAGGGTGATAACGCCGTTGTCGTCGATGGTACCCGGTACGACTTCGTCGATGTCGACGAACAGCGTATCGACGGCGCCGAACGTGGCTGCGCGCGCCGCATCGGTCAGATCCGTTGCCGTGCGCCCCTGTTTGGAGCGCGTCTCATACAGGCGATGAAGCTCGGCAAGTTGCGCAGTGTAGGCAGCATCCAAAATGGGGATCGCGAGACGTGCGAGTTCGCTGTCCTTGATGTGATCCGGGCTCTGGCGGATGATGTCCGGCAGGAGGTGGGGATAGGTATTGACGCTGCCATACAGCGAGGCGAGCGGGTCGACGGCCGCAAGGATCAGCGGCGTGTCGCGGCCCGCCAGAACGGGTCGTAACGCTGCATCGATGGCGCGCAGATACTGCAGATGGCGAACGCGCTGGCCTTCCGCGCCATGAATGCGGCCTGAAGCCGAGCGTTCATTCAGTGAAGCTTTGTGGTGGTAGCTCGCAGCGTCCTTCGGCAAGCCCGGCACCTTGATTTCGGCGGGGGGCATATCGGAGAAAACTTGAATGAGGCGCACCTGATTTTCAGACAGCGCGAGAATGAAAGCTTCATGCGGGAAGGCGACGGCACGCAACAGCGGCTTGAGATGGAACCGGTCGGAAACCTCCACCATTTGCTTGAGCTTGTTGGCGAGACGGAAGGTGATCACTTTGTCAGGTGTGGCAAAGATGGCGAGGCTATTGGCCTGCACGCGCCAAAATTCGTCGTCTTCGGCGAGCATCGCGAAACCATCTTCGAGCAAGGCACGGCGGCGCTTATCGAATTTGATGTCATCGAGTTGGGCGAGCGCCTGTTTGACCAAGTTGCCCAGGGCGATGCGCGATGCCCCGATGTCCTGCGTCAGCGGTGTGGTGGGCAGATAGATGGAGACACAGGCGTCGGCGCGTGCAGCGTTGAGGTTGGCAATATCCTTCGCCGTCGGGGTGTCGACATACAACATGCAGGGTCTCCTCGGGATGCTCGTAAAGGCAGAGGCGTGATCACTCGCTGGGTTGAATCCATGTAAGGCGCCCACGCGTCGGCATCAATGTCGCAGCGTGGCCATACCAGCCGTCAGGATGCCGCGGTGTCCTCTGGATAGTCGACTTGGATCAGATAAAGTCCACAGGCCGGTGCCACGGGCCCACAGCGTGAGCGATCGCGGGCCGCCAGAGCTGCTGCCACATCCTCCGCCGACCATCTCCCTTCACCGACGAGTTTCAGCGTTCCGACGATCGAGCGCACCTGATTGTGCAGGAAGGACCGAGCGGAGGTTGCGATCACGATCTCTTCGCCGTGACGCACGACGTCCAGTTGGTCGAGCGTGCGCACTGGATTTGGCGCTTGACACTGCGCTGCGCGGAACGTCGTGAAATCATGGCGGCCAATCAGATATTGCGCTGCTTGGCGCATTGCGTCGGCATCGAGAGGACGAGCAACCCACCAAACACGGTCACGATCGAGGACGGGACGTGCGCGGCGTTCAAGGATACGGTAGCGGTAGTGGCGTTTGATCGCGCTGAAACGCGCATCAAAATTTGCGTCGACCATGCGGCAGTCGAGCACGGCCACCGGATGGGGTTTCAGGTGAAAATTCAAAGCGTCGCGCACGCGGGATGCGGGCCAATCCCGCGCCAGATCAAGGTGCGCGACTTGACCGGTCGCGTGCACGCCCGCATCCGTCCGGCCGGCTGCCTTGACGACGACGCTCTCGCCCGCAAACGCGTGGACAGCGCGTTGCACGGCCCCCTGCACGGATAGCCCCTCCGGCTGAATTTGCCAGCCGACGAACGGCGTGCCGTCATATTCGATGAGGAGGCGATAACGGGGCATACGGAGCGGCGATGAGGGGACGGCGGTCCGTGCAAACTGTCGATCACACGGACCCTTGCCGCCACCCTTAGGCCCTCACGCGCCCTCGCTCAAGGCGCGTCAGTCGAGCGATGTCGCCGGAATGAAGGAGCGGTAATGCGGCGAGTGCGGATAGCGGTGAGTGTGCGAGTGATGGCTGACGGCCCGGCTTTCGTGTTGGATGCGCGTTTCGTTGAACGACAGATTGAGCGGCGTCGATCCACCGGGATTGATAATAACATGGCGTTCTGGGGGCAGCGGACGGAACACGCGCACACCTTCCTCGATGGTAATGATGGCGCCATAGACCGGCGCGGACGTGCAACG
>JAKALI010000424.1 GCA_021813195.1 Pseudomonadota bacterium | reverse complement strand
TGCCATAGCCCCGTGACCAACGGTCGACGATGGGCTTCACCCGTTCGAGGAATTGATATGTGAGCATACCTAGAACATGCGGATCATTGTCACGCCGCCGAAGGCGGATGAGATGAACCAGGGTCTCGATTCGCCATGATTGCTCGCACCAGACGGTATGCGACATGCTCAGGGCGCGGGCGATTTCATCTTCCACGGCCTGGTGACGAGTGTAGGGCTCGCCAGTCTTCCGGAAGCACGTCAGAGGCGCCGCCCGCATTTGGGCGGTCTCCTGATGCTGCTGATCCGGCGACGATTGGCTCATGCTAAGCTCAAGAGTGGTTCAGGCGCGATCGGAAATCCGGACACGAAATTTTTTTGGCTCGACGTTCCTGCACTTTTGAATGCCTCCTCGCTGGCCACGGCGGGGAAATGCAGGCTGCGGGCAAAAACGGTCGAGCTCTCATCACCTATCGGCCTCCTGACTTCCTGCGGTGCGAAGCGGGTTGATGAACTCTACGCCCTCGAAATCCTTCTCATTATCGGTCACGACGATGCACTCGTTGGCCTCGGCCACGGCGGCAATGATCGTGTCGAGCGCGCTCCGCGAACGGCCTTTTGCTTTGCCGTGGGCCATCAGCCGGGCCCACACGAGGGCGGCCTTCTCGTCGAAAGGCAGAACGCGGCCACTAAACAGTGCTTGCGGGCCTTCCGGACCTTCGAACCAGGTTTCAAGGCTTTCGCGCTTCTTGCCATTTGGCTTTTCAAGAATGCCCCGGCGGATTTCAGCAACGGTAAGCGACGCGATGAAAAGGTCTTGGTCCTTCTGCGCCGCCATCCACGCCAATAAAGAGTCCGACGGCTCCTGCTTTACGACATTGCTGATAATATTGGTGTCGAGAAGATAGCGCGTCACAGATCGACCTTTCGCCCTTCTTCGTGGGCGCGCGTGAGGTCGAGATCGGCCCCAACGAGCGGCGAGCGACGCAACGCGGAGAGGATGCCACCGGGCTCGGGCGGCTCGCCAGAAACAGCCTGTTGCATCGTGCGCCGAAGCTGCCCGGCCTCTGGCCCCTCCTCGGTCAGCTTCCTGGCGAGCGTTCGGATGAGGGTCTTGTCGGTCTCGAGGGCTTGAAGTTCGAACCGGACGATGCCCCGCTCCGTCAAGCGAGACCGATAATTCTCGATCGCCCTCTTCTGTGCGCTATTGCTCATCGCCTGCCTCCATGGTATATCTGGATATATAGCCGATTTCTGGGCACTCCGCAAGGTTCGATGATCTCAGTGCGGAGCCGGCGGCGGCGATATGAGAGCGAGAAGAACGGTGCCCTGTGTCGTAAAGGTCATGGAACGGGGTGGTTTGCTGGGCGATCACGAAAAAGTATTTCGTGCGCCTGCTTTGGCGCGGCTGCGCCCAGTCACGTCGGGACTGGCGGATCATCGCCCGAACGCGATACAAGCCATTGATATCGCTATTGTTTTTCTCTTGCCAGCTCGCGGGAATTTGTTTTCTTTGTTGCGATGCGGAGCAATCCGCGCAACAACAAGGACGCGGCAGTGGCCCGACCGAGAGGAACAACAGCTACGACCCTTCGCTTGGCCGCCGATAAGGCGTCCGCGGGTTCGGTTGAGTCCCCCTCCTCGAGGCCCGATCCGCGCCTTGTCGAACTGGTGCGGCTGTTGGCCCGGCAAGCCGCCCGAGATTTCGTTCGGGCCGAGACGGAAGGCCGGAAGCGTGACCACCTCCCGGACTGAGGAGGCGTCATGAAGGTTGCTCTCTACGCCCGCTATTCTTCCGACAATCAGCGTGACGCCTCGATTGAGGATCAACTGCGGCTGTGCCGCCTCCACGCCGAAAAGCAAGGCTGGACGATCGTCGACAGCTACACGGATCGCGCGATCTCCGGTGCGTCCCTACTCCGTCCCGGCATCCAGGAGCTCATCGGCGATGCGACGCGCGGCAAGTTCGCCGTTGTCCTGGCGGAAGCGATGGACCGGTTGAGCCGCGATCAGGAAGACATAGCCGGCCTCTTCAAGCGGATGGCTTTCGCGGGCGTGCGGATTGTCACGCTGTCGGAAGGCGACGTGACGCATCTTCACGTTGGACTGAAGGGCACCATGAATGCCCTGTTCCTGAAGGATCTGGCGGACAAGACGCGGCGCGGCCTGCGCGGCCGGGTCGAGGATGGCAAGTCCGGCGGCGGGCTTTGTTTCGGCTATGACGTCGTGAAGCAGTTCGCGAGCAACGGCGAACCGATTCGCGGGGATCGCACGATCAACGAGGCCGAAGCGGCCGTGGTCCGGCGCATCTTTTCGGACTATCTGGCCGGCAAGTCTTCCCGAACCATTGCCTTCGACCTGAACCGGGAAGGCATAGCCGGGCCACAAGGTTCGGAATGGGGACCATCGACCATTCACGGCAATCCGAAGCGCGGCGTCGGCATTCTCAACAACGAGCTCTACGTCGGCCGCCTCGTCTGGAACCGGCTGCGCTATCTCAAGGACCCCGATACCGGGAAACGCGTTTCTCGCCCGAACCCTGAGACCGAATGGGTGATCCAGGACGTTCCCGACCTGCGCATTGTCGATCAAGCGGTTTGGGATGCGGTGAAGGCCCGTCAGCAGACGCTTGCCTACGAGCCGCCGGCGCCTGGCGAGAACAGCCTCAATGAGCGCAGGCGCCCCAAGCATCTCTTCGCCGGGCTCGTAAAGTGCGGGTGCTGCGGCGGCGGGTACACGATGATCTCGAAGGACCTGCTCGGCTGCGCCACGTCCCGCAACAAGGGGACATGCGATAACCGGATGAACATCCGGCGCGATGCCTTGGAAGCGTCAGTCCTAAACGGGCTCCGCACGCACCTCATGGAGCCGGAGCTGTTCAAGGAATTCTGTGCGGAATTCACGCGCGAGGTGAACCGGCTCCGGATCGAGCGTCGAACCGATCAGGACGCATGGCGGAGCGAGTTGGGCAAAGTCGAGAAGCAGATTCGAGGCATTATCACCGCGATCAAGGATGGCATGTACCAGTCATCGATGAAGGCGGAGATGGATGCGCTGGAAGCCCGTAAGTCTGAGCTTTCTGACTTGCTTGAGAACGCGCAGGAGCCTCCGCCGCTCCTCCATCCGAATATGGCGCAGATTTACCGCCAGCGAATCTCAACCCTTTACGAGTGCCTTCAGGCCGAAGACGGCAAGGCTGAGGCTGCCGAGATTTTCCGCACACTGGTCGATCAGGTGACTCTCGTTCCCAATGGCGCCGAACTGGCGATCGTCCTTCGCGGCGACCTGGCGGGGATCCTCCGATTCGCGGCGGGCAAGAAAAGCTCCGACTTCCTCTCGGAGGCCGGGGTTTTGGATGGCTTGCTATCGCAAGCATCGGTGGTTGCGGGGAGGCGCAACGCCCGATCCCTGCGAAACGGACCCGGCGACCCTGAAAGTTCGGAATCGCCGGTATCGATGGTTGCGGGAGGGCGCAACACCCGACGCTTGCGAAACGGGGCCCAAAACGCGAACGGCGCCCCTTCCGGGACGCCGTCGCAAGTATCGCAAGAATCAGTGGTTGCGGGGGCAGGATTTGAACCTGCGGCCTTCAGGTTATGAGCCAGCGGAGCGCGTTGATCGGGCGAATGCCTTGTTTGGTAGGCCGCTGGCCGGGACCTGCCATTCTTCTTACGGCCCCGAAGCTGCCGCATAGCAGGGCGATTGCCGTGCATTGGCTGACGTGGGCCAGGGGCTCAGCGGAAGCTGGCGGAGTACCCGATCCCGCATGCCGACGCCGGACTGACGCCCGCCGGACGAAGCCGAGTTCACCTGACAAACTTGGCCAGCTGCGCGGCCTATCCCCCCCGGTCCGACTTGCCCTTGCTCGAGGGCACGTTCATCCGGTCGAGGATGGCGAGGATCTTCCGGGTCTGGGCTGCATCGTCTTCCCAAAACGCGCGCATCTCGGGGCTGAGCCTCGTCGCGAGCAACGCCTCGGTCTCGGCCAGTTCCTCCTCGAGGTCAGCGCGTCGGGCGATCCACTCGTCCCACTGCTCCCGTTCCTCCTTCGTCGCGGGGCCGGCGATACGGGCGGTGCCTTCCCGAATGTCGATGATGACATGGTCGGGATGGGGCAGGGGCTCGGGCAGGCCGGTGATGCCGAGCCGCTCGCGGCGGGCGAGTTCGCGCTCCCATTCGATTTTGTACTCCATCGCCGCGTTCAGCCATTCGTCGTGCAGCGCCTTGTTGCTGGTCTCGACGGCAGACAGAAGTTCCGCGAAGAGCCGTTGCGAGCGATGCTGGCCCTTCACTGCATTGACTGCCAGCGCACGCAGTATTGCCTGGGCGATCGGCACCGTGACATTGCGGGTGCCGTCCCGGACCTGGATGGTCCGGTAGGCTTCCTCGAGGATGAGGGCCTTCATGCGCTCATCCTTCAGCCCTGGCACCTTATTCTTCGATCCCTTCGGCCGGCCCTTCGGATTGCCCGACTGGCCCTTCCGGAACCGCGTCGCCTCGGGCGGCTTGCCATAGCCCACCTCGTAGCCCGGCCAGGCGACGAATTGTTGATTTCCGCTGAGAACTGACCCGGGTAGGGGCAGAATTTCCACTGAGAATTGACCCATGTGCGACCTTCCCCCGGCTGGAGCCAGCGGGGGTCAACGGAGTGATCGACATGGGATTT
>JAKALI010000423.1 GCA_021813195.1 Pseudomonadota bacterium | reverse complement strand
CGCAGATCATGCATAAGTTGAAGCAGGGCGAGCCAGTCTCGCAGCGTGTGCGGATCAACAGTCGCGACCTGCTGATCTTCAGCAACCGGGGCACATCCGGGCGCGACTATATGGCCCTGGTCGAGGCGTTGGACCGCCTGGAAGGGACACGCATTCGCACCAACATCGTGACCGGCGACGAGGAACAGATGGACGGCTTCGGCCTGATCGACGCTTCATCGATCAGGCGCAAGCACGGCCTCGACGGGCGGCTGCTATGGTGCGAGGTCAAGCTGTCGGACTGGGTGTTCAGTGCTATACACGCACAGGAAGTCCTGACGCTGCACCGGGACTATTTCCGGCTACGCAAGCCGCTCGAACGACGGGTCTACGAGATCGCCCGCAAACATTGCGGGCAACAGGATAGCTGGAAGATCGGCCTTGCGCTCCTGCTCAAGAAAACCGGTTCGCAAAGCCCGGAAAAGCGGTTCCGGCAGATGATCCGTCACCTGGCACAGCACGATCACCTGCCTGACTACCATGTCGAGTTCGATAGCGAGCGCGGCATGGTGATCTTCAAGAATCGCGGCACGATGAAGATTGCGAGCGGGTCCCCTGCCCTTGCCCCGTGGTCGGGGTGGCTGAACGGCGACGTTCATGCCGAAGCACGCGCGGCCGCGCCGGGTTGGGATGTTTATGTCCTGGAACAGGAATGGCGCTCGTGGCTGGCGGATAATGAGATCACGCCGAACCATCCCGAAAAGCATTTCGTGAAGTTCTGCGCGAGTTGGTACGCGAAGCGCGGGCGACCGTGAGCGCGACGAGCAACCGGCAGCTTACTCCGTTTCGTGCAGAACGATCCGTTCCTGTGGATAAAGATCCTCAAAGCGGCAGTGCGCCCGACACCAAGACGCCGCGACCGGCGACAACCACTCGGTCATGGTGACGATGTTGTCGTAACGCATTCGCAGGTTCCAGTTTAGGATCGGTTCGTGATGGGCGATCTGTTTGCGGATCGTGCGGACCGGGTGCAGCGGCCCGGAAAAGTCTTTGCGGCGAAGCCATTTGCCATCCGGACGCTGCGCGACCCGATGTAAGGTCTGTTGCCATAGTGTTTCGTAGTTTGGGCCGAACATCGTGGTCCAGAAGCTGAAAGTCAGCGCGGCTACGATATGGCCGGGGGTGACGTCCTTGCGGCCGAACTCGATGTCGTAATCCAATCAAATCAGCTACGTGTTGACACCGCAACCAACGGCATGTGCATCATGAACGCGAACCCCGGATTGAGAATCACAATAAATTGATACAGAACGATTTCAGATCGGCCCGGCCCTTACTTAGATCTCTAATTTTTTGATAAATATAAGAATTTTGCCCGATCGGCACATCGCCCCCGCGTAACTCACGCCCCAGGCATAACCAATTTCGGACAATCAACCGCGAAACGGATTTTCGATACTGAAATATCCCGTGATAAGCGCCTCGCTTCCAAGCGCACCCGGCGCAACATGGATTTTGGAGGATCACGCGTGGCACCTGTGCATTTTGCCTTTCCCATATCTACTTACATCCCCCTCGGCGTCGCGTTCTTCGGTCTGGGTACCGGCTATCTGATCTTCGGCCCGCAGGAGTTGTTCGGCTGGCCCAAACCGAGCGAGTCGGTGAACTGGACCAATGGCTGGTGGGGCATCTGGATGCCTGGCTTCTGCCAGATCGTGAACGGCACGTTCATCCTTATCGGCCTCAGTTGGTTTCACGTTTTCCACGGGGCCCCGCTCTATGCCGCCGGCGTAATCACCACGGTCTTCGGCATTCACTGGCTGGCTCTCGGTGCCATCCGCATCCGCGGGGGCGACCTTCGACCCAACGGCTTCATGTGCATCGCCTTCTTCCTGCTGTGCATTCTCGGCTTCATCGTATTCACCACGGTCGGAGACTGGCCCGTCGCCGTTCTCTTCGCCGGCCTGATCGGCGTCTACTTCACTGAATTCTTTGCAAGCTTCAACCTGTTCATGCCGCTCAGCCTGAAGGGGCTCGGCTTCTTCCATACCATCACTGGCGCCTGGCTGATGTATCTCACCTACGCGATCGTGTTGAACTTCGCGATCGGCGCGCATCTGCCACTCTGATCCGGACCGGCCGAGGCGATCGCGTCTCGACCGGCACAAATTTCCACCCTCGGTTGCCCGCGCGCCGGCCCCCACCTATACGGGCTGTAAACCCCGAACTTCGCACGCGCACCAGGGGCTACCCATGAAAGATGCCGGTGAGAATTTGCACCATGTATCTGTTGTCCCACGAGGCCATTTTGCGTCACCCCTTGAGGCTGGCCTTTGATGTCTGATGGCGACGAACGAGATTGATCGCGATCTTGGCCCGAAGTAACGAAACGCGCTGTGCTTTAGCATAGAGCGGTTTTCGACCGGTCTGAATCGCGAGGGGATTGAACTAAACCGCTGTCCCAGACGCAACTACCGCGTCAGCGGTTTAGTTCAATCCCAAACGACCAATTTCCAAAAGGCCTCTTAGATCAGGATCGACGGGATGCCGGTATAGCCGTGTCCATAGACGGACTTCCCCTAAATCCTTTCGGTCGAAGACGCTTTCTTCTTCAAGTCTTTTGGGAAGCTTATTACATCGGCCTCAGCTTACACTCAGGCACGACTCATCTCCTTTCGGGTTCCGCCCCTACCTGAGTTCGTTCGCCATCCCATCCGTAGGGCTAAAATTTTTCCTGCTTCGGGACCGACAGCCGCGCGAATTCCTGGAAAACGTCACTATGGCGGCATGGTTGCGCCAATCATCTTGATTCACACCTCATATTCCCGCTCCAGAAGCGCAACAGCCTTCTCCAGCGTTTCGCCAAGGCCCCAGCCTTGCCGGTCAGCGACGGCACAGAACGCGGCAATCGTCTCGGGCCGGGTCTTCAGGTTGAACTGTGCGTTGCGGCCGGTACGGCGGCGGCGCGGCGTGACCACCTCCCCTGCCTTGCTCTCCAAGGTCGGTTTCGGCTCCCGGCTCCTGAACCCGGCCGCTGCCGCCGCCTGGTTCGTCGCCGCCTTTTCCGGGCGCAGCGCGGCAGGTCTATCATTGACAGTGCGGCCCTTGGGCGATCTCCATTCTGCGGGATTGAACTCGTCTAGGGCGTCAGAAAAGCCTAGATCGGCGCGCTCTCTTGCCATGTCAGGCCACCTTGGCGGTACTACCCGCCTTCTTGAGCTTGGCAATCACTTCGCCCGCGAATTCGCGGGCATTGATGCGGGCTTTCTCGACATTGCTGACCTGTTCGGGGGTCAAGTCGGCCAGCAGCCCACCATAGTCGAAAATATCGCGGTACGCAGCGCGCTCAACGATGGCTGTCTGGAACACGTCGATTCCGGCCTTGTCCATCTGCTCGCGCATGTTCTTGAGCGCGCGCGACATGACGGCTGCGCTCGTGCGCGTCAGCAGGACACTATGCAGGATCGGGCGACGCGCCATCCGTTCCTGGTTGCGGATGAGCTTGATGGTCTTGGCAGCACCCTTGGCGTCCATCGATGCACCCTGCGCCGGGATCACGACCAGATCGGACATACCGATGGCGTTGGCGACCATGAGGCTCGCCGTCCCTTCCAGATCGACGATCACGAATTGCGAGGTCTCGGCCTCCGCCTCGATCTGATCGACTATGCTTTCCTCGGTCACATCACCGATGATCGAGAGATTATCGGGCTTACCAGGCAGCGTTCCCCATTGGGAAATCCATTTTTCTGGGTCAGCGTCGATGATAGCGACATGCGCGCCCCGGCTGACAAGCTCTCCGGCCAGAAGCAGGGCCGATGTGGTTTTTCCTGCTCCCCCCTTGGGGTTTGCGAACGATATGACCGGCATGGGGCCTCGCTTTGTGAGTAGTGGTCAGAAACAGGACGCGAAGGATTCTTATATTAAATGATAACAGATAGCTATCGGCTATCCAAATAATATTTGTTAGCTACTAGATAGCTATCTAGTAGCTATTGGAAGCGCAGAAACCGGCAATCGGGGTCGTTTGTGGGAGGGGGCGGAATCCTACGTTAACGCCTGGATCCGTTTCTTGAGTACGAACCTCTGCGACACGCTGATTATGATACGCGTCATGGAACAAGGAAAATTGGCTTTTGCTCGACATCAGCCGGTCGTATCCCAAACACTCGTTTGCGATACATAGCCGATTGAACCGCTGAGCTTTTTTACCAAGCATAGGATATCGCCCTCTCCCGCAAACGATCCCAGATCTCTACCCGACCTGCGCTGACTTGCCCTGCTGATCGCTGTTTTTTGTAATCAGGGCAGATTACCGAACATTCCTACATTATCTTGATTGCCATTTTGCCAGCAATATGGGTTGCCGGCAAAGCCCCTCGGCCCCCTCAAAGCCGCGTCTACGGCGGCATGAAGCCTTTGCGCGAAGGATCGTCACCCGGAGGGACGCTCTTGCCTTAAGGCTTGAAGCGTCGTAACTCTTGTGTTACCATATACCATGCTTGAATTGCGCTACTACCTCGGCAGCGCCAGCTGGTTCAGCTGGCCCGCCTGGCCGCTCGCGCTGTGGGCCGCCTGGACGCTGCGCCGCGAATGGCGCACGCCGCGCGTGCTGCTGCCGGCCGCCGCCGCGCTCGCCGCGCTGCCGGCGATCGCCTGGGCCGGGCC
>JAKALI010000422.1 GCA_021813195.1 Pseudomonadota bacterium | reverse complement strand
GGAGCTGGCCTGGCGGCGACGAACTCGAACACGACCAGCACGATCTTCACGGCGCAATATGCCGGCGGCAACGCGTTTGCGGCAGGCGACGCAGGCACGTTCCTCAAGTCAGGCGATGCCGGCGCGAACTGGGGCGTGCTTACCGGTGGCAATTCGACGACCTTCATGGGTTCCAGCTTCATCAACGACACCAGCGGATGGATGGTCTCCCGGGAAGGGATCGTCGCCAAGACGACCGACGGCGGCAACAGCTGGGCCAGCGACGCTACCGGCATCGCACCCAACACTGTGTTGCAGGCTGTGCAGTTCATCGACGCGGCGACGGGTTTCGCAGTTGGCTACAACGGCGGCAACGGCGTGGCCTACAAATATACGAGCGGCACCTGGTCTCAGATGACGCTGCCGGCATCGCCGGCGAACGGCATCTCGCAGCTCTGGGGGATCCACATGACAGACGCCACTCATGGCCGGGCGGTCGGCTTCCCCGGAGGCGGGGCGACCGCGGGCGTTGCGCTCAAGACTACCGATGGGTCAACCTGGGCGTACGATAATGGCGGCGGCACGTCGGCCGTCATTACCGCCAATATGTCCGGTGGAGCCGTCACCGGGTTCAACATCGTGAGCGGCGGCTCCGGCTACACGTCGACGCCGATGGTGTCGATCCAGAGCCCGCCGTCGCCGGGTACGACCGCGACCGCGACCGCGACGGTCACCGGCGGAGTCATCACCGCTGTCAATCTCGTGAACGGGGGCTCGGGCTATGCTTCCGTTCCGAAGGTCTCGATGGTCGGCGGCGGTTTCATCGGTTCGGACATCGAGCTGTACGCCACCGACGCGACGACCACGTCCAACGGCTGGGCGGTCGGCCAGAACACCTCGACCCGCAAAGCGGTCTCAGCTGGCTACAGCGCTGGAACCTGGACTGTCGCGGAGAAGGCCGAGATCAACAGCCTGCAGTCGATCGACATGGTCGACGCGCTCAACGGCTACGCGGCCGGTTACGGCCCGCCCTCGGGCTCCAACTACGGCGACGGCAAGGTCTACAAGACGACCGACGGCGGCGTCACCTGGAACAACACGAGCCTGGCGACCCAGCACATCATGAGCAGCGTCGCCTTCATCGACGCGACCCACGGCTATGTCGACGGCGGCGAAGGCAGGCTGTTCTACACGGCCGACGGCGGCACGACCTGGACGCTGCAGAGCATGGGCACGGGCGTCAGCCTGTTTACGGTCTCGGTGGTGCCTTCCACCTGGTCGAATACCGGAAGCGCGGCTTTTGCCGGCGGCGCCAGTTCGGCGATCCTGCGCTCGCCATGGCCGCCTGAAGTGGCTTCCGTGAGCACGTCTGGCAAGGTCAAGCCGGGCGATTCGGTCACAGCTTATTTCAGCAAGCAGATGAATACCGGAACGCTGATCGCAGCCAATTTCAGCATCGTCCCGAAGGCGGGTGGCCCACCCCTGACCGGTACGGTCACTAACACTGCGGGGTCGATCACGTTCACGCCATCGTCGTCCACGCCGCTTGTGCAGGGCACGACCTACACGGCGACCATCACCAAGGCGGTGACTGATTCCGCAGGCAACCACATGACGACTGACAAATCGTGGGACTTCACTCCCGTCAGGGATTATCTCTGGACCTGGTATGACAACGTGGCCGGCGCCAACTGGGTCCTGCTGGGCAACCCCTTCGGATCGGGACAGACGCAGAACTGGCAGCTCTCGATCGCGGGCACCCCGGTCGGTCTGCAGAACGGCGGCGCCGTCGGTCCCGGCAGCACGATCACGAACCGTTACAACGGCTTCATCGGCGGGCCGGTTGATGCCACGTCCATGACAGGTGTCAAGGGAATCGCCAGCCAGCGCATCCTCTGGGCGGGCAACTCGCTCGAGGAAGTGCTCGGCACCGACTCGGGCAAACTTTCGAGCCACTTCTGGTGGACCTGGTACGATCAGGTCAGCCCCGGCTACACCGACTGGGTCCTGGTGGCCAATCCCAGCGCAACCGACAACGTCCGTTTCAGGATCAAAGTCGGCGGCGTTACACAGAAAGAGGGCGTGCTGGCTCCGGGCGGCAGGGACATTCCCACCTTTGGCGGCGTGATTGGCGGTCCGGTCGAAGTTCAGGCCTGGATCGATGGCGGCTCTGACACGAACCCCGCCGATGCCCGCAAAGTCATGGCCTCGCAGCGAGTGCTCTCCGGCGGCGGCAGCGCTTTCAACGAGGTGCCGGGAATCGCCGATAGCGACCTCTCCGACGATTACCTCTGGACCTGGTACGACAACGTCGGCGGCAGGAACTGGGTGTTGGTGGCGAA
This sequence comes from Pseudomonadota bacterium, assembly GCA_021813195.1. Next base: position 2,342 of record JAKALI010000422.1, on the reverse strand, counting down.
TCCGGCTACGAACGCCGACGGCACGCCGAATACGGACAATATCTACTACACGGTGACAGTCGGCGGCACTCTGGTTGGTCAGGGTGGCCCAATCGCCCCCGGCGGCCAGTTGACACCGATGTACGGGGGCGTCATCGGCGGCCCGGTCGAGGTGAAGACGTACCTTGACGCCGGCCACTCCACCGCCAAGCGCTCGATCGCTTCCCAGCGAGTCGTCTGGGGACCTTCCTTCGAGGAAGTCCCGGGCTCGCCGGCGTCGACCCTCGCCACGAGTTACCACTGGACCTGGTACGACCAGGCCGAGGGCCCCGGCGTTCAGAACTGGGTGCTCGTGGGCAACCCGAGCGCTTCGGCTTCCATCTTCTACCAGATCAAGGTTGCGGGCGTAGTTAAAAGTACCGGTCCACTCTCGCAGGGACAGCAGGTGATCCCGACCTTCGACGGGCTCATGGGCGGTCCGGTCGAAGTCGACGGCTGCTCGGTAGCCTTTGGTGCCGGCGGCAGCTGCAGTTCGCCCGCAAAGGTCATGGCGTCGCAGCGCGTCCTCTGGAACGGGTTCTTCAACGAGACGCTGGGGATGAACCTGAACTGACAGGCGTGACCTCAAGGAAAGCGCAAGCCGGCTCCCGCAAGGAACTGATTCAGGGACCTTGATTGCATAGTTGCGAATGCGACCTGATTGAATAACTCAACGACACGAAAGCCGGCCTCCGCAAGGGGCCGGCTTTTTTGGTGCGCGAATCCATCATGCCGGGTTCTGCCTCCGCAGGCTCCGCAACGGTATCGCTCACACGGGCGTGAACCGACTAATGGTTATATCCGTGAGCGGAGCGTCTCATCGCGCCGCGCATCACCTTCCTGCTTGATACCGTTCTGATAATTGACATCGGAACCGGCGCCCTGCCCGCTGAGATTGTAGACGATCCTGAAGCCGGCGCAGATGAAACGCTTGCGATGACACCCTTCCCCGATATCAGGTGCACGCCGATCAGCGGGAATTCCTTGATGAGCTCCAGGCAGTGGCTTACGCCATTCTGATCGGAGCGCTTCATCTCGAGGAGCTGCCCTATCGCGAAGTCGCTCCAGAAATTCCTGATATATATTATGCCGCCACGCTCCAAGGAGCTAGGCCGCAGCAACTTTCGGACACACCTCTGCAGGAAACCGCTCCCCGAACCAGAAATCAAAAAAAGCGATGCGTCAGGCGAACGGGGAAACACAGCTAACGCACGCCATGTTTCGCCGGCTCGCGCAGGAGGCGACGGGCAAGTGCGTTCTGTCACAATTTAGGAAACATAGGAAACGTACGTCCCCAATCGCTTCCGAATCGCACCGCGATTTGCGCGGGGTTTGCAAAAAAGGGGTTCCCCGGATAGGCTTGTACGGGTTTTTCCAACCACACGGGACCAAGCGATCATGGAAAACAAGAAGGAAAAGAAAGACATCCTCGCCGCGGTTCCGCTTCCCAGGAAACTCACACGGCCCAGCTGGGAGGAGTACTTCTTCCAGATCGCCGAGACCGTCGCTACGCGCTCAACCTGCATGCGGCGGCGCGTCGGTGCGGTGCTCGTCAAGGACAAGCGGATCCTCTCCACCGGCTACAACGGCGCCCCGCGCGGCATCAGCCACTGCATCGAAGTCGGCTGCCTGCGCGAGGAGCTGGGTGTTCCCTCGGGCGAGCGGCACGAGCTCTGCCGGGCGCTTCACGCGGAGCAGAACGCGATCGCCCAGGCGGCGCTGCACGGGGTCAAGATCGGGGGCTCGACCCTCTACTGCACCCATCAGCCCTGTGCGCTTTGCGCCAAGATGATTATCAATGCCGGGATCGTGGAAGTGTATTTCAGCGAGGGCTACCCCGACGAGCTGGCGACGGCCTTCTTTGCCGAGGCCGGCATCAAGGTCCACAAGATCGGAGGCTAGCGCCTGATCATGGGCAGCGCACTGGAATTCGCATTCCGGGATGAAGTGGCGGCCGGAGTCGCCTTCCTGATGGCGGCGTCGATCGTCTTCTTCATCACGCCCACGGTCGGCAACATCGCCCGCCTGGTCGGGGCCATGGACGAGCCGAACTCTCGCAAGATCCACGAGGATCCGACGCCGCGCCTGGGCGGCCTGGCGATCTTCTTCGGCTTCATCATCCCGGCGCTGCTGTTTCTTCCATTGACAAACGAGCTGAAGGGTGTTGTAGTCGGAGCCACGATCATCACACTCTTCGGCGCCGTTGACGATTTCCGCGGAACCACGCCGATCGTCAAGTTCGGCGGCCAGATCATCGCCGCGGCCTGCCTTGTCTGGTACGGCGTCCACATCGACTATTTCACGCTGCCGCTCTTCGGGTCGAT
>JAKALI010000421.1:4098-4666 GCA_021813195.1 Pseudomonadota bacterium | reverse complement strand
GGCGTTCGAGTTCGGCGGCGACCAGGCGATTGTCGGGATCGACCCGGTTGAACTGCCTTTCGGCCAGCGCGGCCGCGTATCGCTTGCGCTCAAGCTGGCGCTCGGCGCTGGTACGCAGTGCCGTATCGACTTGGGCCTGGGCACGGCGCGCCTTCGACAACGCATCCAGTTCGGCCGGAGCCAGAGCGGTCAGGAACGCGTCCGCGACGGCCGCGTCGACCGGCGCCGCCCGAACGTGTTGGCAGGTCGGCAGACCGTCGTTGATGTGGAGATGATTGCAGACATATTCCCCACCGCCCTTGTAGCGGACGAACATCTTGTGTCCGCAGCGCCCGCACCAGGCGATGCCGTGCAACAGAAGATCGCCGTCGCGGGGTGCGCCCCTGGTCTTGATGCGCATGTATTCGGCCCGGTTGTCCTTGATCGTGGCCCTGATCTTTTCATAGGTCGGCCAGTCGATGTAGGCGGGATAGCGGTCTTTGACGACGATCCGCCATTCATCCACAGGTCGTGGTGCCTTCATCTTCTGCGCGCCCTCGCGTGAGGCTTCGCGCATGCGAGTCCGCCC
>JAKALI010000421.1:0-4088 GCA_021813195.1 Pseudomonadota bacterium | reverse complement strand
CCCATAGACGAAGGCGCCGGCGTAGGCGGGATTCTTCAGGATCGACAGCACGGATGACACCGCCGCCCCCGTCCAGCGCAGATCGCCGTGCCGGTCGCGGCGCGGCAAATCGAGGCCGCGCGCACTGAGCACGCGCATGACCTTGGCCGCGGTGCGGAACTTCAGGAACATGTCGAACACCAGCCCGATGCGGTCCTGAACCGCCATGTCGGGATCCTTGACGACGATGCCGCTCGGATCGCGCATCAGGCCGATCGGCAGGCTGAGCGCAAGCTCGCCGCGCTCTGCCTTGGCCAGCAGACCAGCGGTCAGCCGACTGCGGATGGTATGCAGTTCAAGTTCAGATATCGTCCCTTTCAAACCGAGGAGGAGGCGTCCATTGGCGCTGCCGGGATCATAGACGCCGTCTCGATCGGCAATCAGGCAGCCGCGCAGACCGCAGATATCCAGCAACGGATACCAATCCGAACAGTTGCGTGCCAGCCGCGTGACGTCGATCGACAAGATAAGCCCTACCTCGCTGAGGCCGACCCGTCCCACCAGTTCCTTGAAGCCGCTGCGTGCCGCGGCGGAGGCGCCGCTCAGGCCGAGGTCGGCGTCGATCACGTCGATGTCGGCCTCATGCCACCCGAGGTCGCGAGCCCGCTCGCACAGGGCGTATTGCAACCGCAGGCTCTCCTGATTGCTCACCACCTGATGAGGCGTCGACTGCCGGATATAGATCACGGCCTTGCGCGCCAGATGGCTCGGCTTGACCAGTTCCGACTTCATGGGAGACCTCCGCCAGAACGGCCGCGACCTCGTCGACGATCCGACGTCGCAGAGCGAGTGGCAATGTCGCCCAAAGGTCCTTTGGATCCGTGTTCATGGCATTCGAGATATTCTGCAGCTAGTAAAAGCTCATGAAGCGCCTCTATGCTTAGTTTAGTCTGATTCGTTCCCGCCTCATACGGTTCTGTTACAGTTATCGGGATCAATAAACTTCGACTTCGCCAATACTCAACTTCATAGGATGGCGACGAGCTGCCGTCACGAGACACGACGCGCCCAAGAACGCGGAACGAATGCCCGTATAGGGGATGACGGGGATCGAGAACCTGAACGACCTCGATCGAGGATTCGTCAGCCTCACTGCAGGGGATATTCCTGAAGCCCTTCGCTCGAAGGCATCGATTGGCGGATGCCCAAGCGGACCTGGCGACCAACTACCGCGGGCTGAGTGTGGCACGGTGACTCAGCTGTATAGAGCGCGCGGAACAAGCATGGCGAGGCGCACGGTCAGCAGGTAGACCCCTGCCATGCCGATCGATCCTGCTTCGCTGCCCGATGACGTGTCTGTGTTGAAGCGCATGATCGTCGACATGGCCCGTGACGCCGTGGCGGCCAAGACTGAGATTGACAAGCTGCGCTTCGAGCTTGCCCGGTTCAGGCGCGCCCAGTTCGGCCGATCCTCGGAGAAGACCGATCGGATTGTCGAGCAGCTCGAGCTAGCGATCGAAACGCTGGAGGCGGACGACGCCGAGCGAATGGCCGCGGTCCCTGCCGTGGCAGCGGTGATCGAGGCCGAGATCGAGAAGGTCAAGCCGGCACGCCGGCCTCTGCCGGACCATCTGCCGCGCGAGGAGATCGTCCACCCGGTGGCATGTGCCTGCCCGAAGTGCGGCGGTGCTCTGCGCCGGATCGGCGCCGACGTCACCGAGACCCTCGACTATGTGCCTGGCCGCTTCAAGGTCGTGCGGCACGTCCGCGAGGCCTTCTCCTGCCGGGATTGCGAGGCGGTGATCCAGGCCCCGGCACCTAACCACGCCATTGCCCGCGGCCGGGCCGGACCTGCACTCCTTGCCCACATCATGGTCGCCAAGTTCGACGATCATCTGCCGCTTCATCGCCAGGCCGAGATCTATGCCCGCGACGGCGTCCATCTGGAGACGTCGACCTTGTCGGGCTGGGTCGGGGCGACGGCCGCGGCGCTGGCTCCGCTAGTCGATACCCTGAAGGCCGATGTGATGGCCTCTGACGTTCTCCATGGCGACGACACGCCAGTGCCGGTCCTGGCACCGGGCGCCGGTAAGACCAAAACCGGCCGGCTGTGGGTCTACGTCCGGGACGAGCGCCCGCATGCCGGCGATCGGCCGCCGTGTTCTTCTACTCGCCGGATCGCAAGGGAGAGCATCCGGTTGCCCATCTGGCGGAGTTCGTTGGGGTACTTCATGCCGATGGCTATGCCGGCTTCAACGGGCTCTACGAGGCAGACCGCAAGCCGGCGCCGATCGTCGAGGCGGCCTGTTGGGCCCATGTCCGCCGCAAGTTCTTCGACGTGCATGCTGCCCAGCGATCGGAGATCGCCAAGGAAGCTCTCGACCGCATCGGGCAACTCTACGCCATCGAGGAAGCCATCAAGGGGCAGCCTCCAACAGAGCGACGACGAAGGCGGCAAGCCCAGTCCGTCCACATGGCCGAAGCGCTCAAGGCTTGGTCGGGGACGACGGTGCCGAAGCTCTCCGGCCGATCCGAACTGGCCAGTGCCTTCCGCTATATGCTTGCCCGCTGGCCGGCGCTCATGCGCTGCTTCGATGACGGCCGCCTGGCCCTCGATAACAATGCCGCCGAGCGTGCTCTGCGTGGCGTGGCCGTCGGCCGCAAGAATTACCTGTTCGCCGGTTCCGATCGCGGTGGCGAACGCGCCGCTGCCATGTACTCGCTGATCGAAACCGCCAAGCTCAACGGCCTCGACCCGGAGGCCTATCTCTGTGACGTCCTCGCCCGCATCGCCGATCACCCTAACACCCGGATCGCCGAACTCCTGCCGTGGAACTGGGCACCGGCGCCGGAGACAGCTACCATCGCAGCATGAACCATGCCGATCACATTGCCCGCATCCGCATCCAACTCGACGGTATTGGGCCTGCCATCTGGCGCAGGGCCGAGGTGCCGCTGACCACCAGCCTGAAAGGCCTGCACGAGGTCATTCAGGCAGCGATGCCCTTTGAGGACTATCATCTCTTCCAGTTCGACGTCGACGACAAGCGCTACGGCATTCCGGACCCGGAATGGGATGATGTTCGGCCGACACTCGACGCGAGGAACATCAAGCTCGGTGCCCTGATCGACCGTGGTGTGCGATCGTTCGCCTATACCTATGACTTTGGCGACGACTGGCGGCACACGATCACTGTCGAAGGCGTCTTCTCCGCGGATCCTGCTCTCGACTACCCGCGCTTCATCGATGGTGCTCGTCGCGCGCCGCCTGAGGACGTCGGGGGCATTCCCGGGTTCGAAGAGTTCCTCAACGCCATGGCCAAGCCTCGTCACCCGGAGCGCAAACAGCTCATCACCTGGTACGGCAAAATCTTCAACCCAGACGACATCGATAAGGCAACGATCGGCATCAGGCTCGCAAAGCTCGCTCGGCGCCGAGCGCTCGGCAAGGCTGGCTACGAGAAAAGCCGTTCCTCACATCATTGAGGGCCACTCGCCGAGCGGTTATCCTATCCTCGAATGTCTCATAAAAAGACCGCACTGAATTCAATCGCCACTCGGCTGCTTTTGCAGGTGGCAATTGTCACCATCCGAGCCATGCGGTGGCTCTACAAGTGGCGCCTGATTGAATGGGAGGATACCGACCGATTTCTCCAGGCAGCCAAGACGCTCGAAGGCTTCGCTGATAGGTTCGCCAGCCGCAGCCGCACTTCCAGGGGGCGGTGAGCGACACCGCAGAAACGGAGGATGCGATTCGGCATCCTCTGTCCGGGGACGACTTGGCCGCCCAGCCTCTCACAGCCATTGATGGAAACGACGGATGTAGAATCGCTTCACGATTTGCGTCAGGGTGCAGTAGCCCAAAAGTATGACCGCCAACCATGCGAAGTACCATTCCGACAGACGCACCATGCCGAGGTGCATGCCGACCGGGGTGAAGGGCAGCAGAATGCCTAATGCCATAATGGTCCCAGTGAGTGCCATGACGGGGACTGCTGCACGACTCTGCACAAACGGGATGTATTGCGTACGGATCATGTGGACGATCAGGGTCTGCGACAACAGGCCCTCGATGAACCAGCCGGACTGGAACAGTGCCTGTTCCGACA
>JAKALI010000420.1 GCA_021813195.1 Pseudomonadota bacterium | reverse complement strand
GTGACGGAATCCTGCGGCTCGTAGATCGTGGCGGGATCGATATCGGAGAGCGCCACATCGGCGTTCGGCATCTGGATAGACGCATTGATGACCGTCTTCCCGGTCGTCGGATGTACGCACTTGACCCTGTAATACGATCCGGCCTGCCCAAGCGCATTGGGAAAGAGCGCGAGCGTTGCAACCCCGGTCCCGCTCGATACCGCAGAAATCGTGCTCGGCAGGATGTACTGCTCAAGATAGATGTCAGTCCGGTCAAGTTTGGCCGTGACCGTTGCGCCGGAGATCGCGACGCCGTTCTGGTCGAAGACGTTGACCGTTAGATTTTTGGTTGGTACGGTCATGGTCGCTCCTTATGCCTTCCCGATAGCAGCGTTCGGGCTGCGCGCGGCATCGACCTGAGTCTTGATTCCGAGGCTGGTCGAAAACGCCTGGTAGTGCGCGGCAGCAAGGGTGATGTTCGCGGCGTACTCCGCGTTCTTGCTGAACGCGCGGAACAGGACGTACTCGAACAAGGAGTTCGCGTAGATATCGTCCAGAGAGATCACGCCGGTATTCGCGTTGTCGGCGAGTCCGTAGGGCAGATCAACCGGATTGGCCGAATAGATTTCCTCGACATACCATGCGGTAGCAGGAGCCTGCGGATAGACGTAGAAATGCTTCGGGTCGCGCGCGTCGAAGGTGAAATGCCGGACGCCGTTGACGCTATCGGCGGCGACGGTGTGCCAGTCCGGGTTGATGTCGAGCGAGTCGCGCGAAACGACCTTGATTGCCCGACCCGGCGTTGTTCCAGCCGCACCCATGTTGCGCACCACGTCCATGAGCGCAATGCCGTCAGATGGGATCGTCTGCCTGGTCGAGCTGGCGGTCAGGACTACCGATACGTTCTTGACGCACGCCTCGGGCTTGAGCAGAACCGTGTCGCGCTGGCCGTCGTTCAGGTATCGGACGAGTTCTTGCTGCGTCCAGCGCACGTTTCCCGCGTCATTGAGGATCGTCGCCGCGCGATCGATGATGCTTTGTGCGGTCAGAGTTCCCATGCGTCAGTCCTTAGTTTTGTTACGAGCCGAAGCTGCGGGGCCGCGCGCGAACGGAGCCCGTCATGAATCCGTGAAGGACTTCTATGCGGGCGTCGTCGATGGATTTCTTGAACTGGTTGTCGTAGTCAACCGCGGAGTCCTTGTCGGTCCACAGTTGCTTCGGGATGCGCATCAAGGCACCCTTGGCGCCATCGCAAAGCGCGTCGGCGTAGCGCTCCATCATGTCGGCGTCAAACGTGGTCGCGTTCTGCAACGGCACGAAGGAAGCGGTCACAAGCAATTCCCTACCCGCCTGATCCGTTCCCGGCATCGGGACCGCTCGTAGGGCGAGCCCGTTGTCCTCGGTCTGTTCCCCGAAGTAAAAGACGACACCGCCGCCTACCTGCGCCTGCCATCCGGGCATCAGGTAATCCAGCTCGGCCGGCGTCTTTGGGAAAATCTCCAGCCCGCCGTACTTGACCGCCTCGATTTGGCGCAGCCGCGCGCCGGTCGGGATATCGATCGCGTAATAAGGTTCGTTGGCGACGAGCAGAATGCTCTGCGTGTTGCGCCATATGCCGGACTTCCTGCATAGCGCAATCGCTGCATTGTTCAGCGCATTCTCAAGCGTAGGGTCGGGAACTCCCGGCAAATCGGCGATGCACTGCCGAAACAGCGTCGAATATGCGGAAGTTCCCATGCTCTCCCCTTACGGCTGGATCGTTTCGAGTTTCGAGTAGGAAAAGCGGTTGATGTGACGGCTCTTGACTCCGTCTTTCGTTTGCTCGAAAACCTCGACCTTCGCGTTCCCGATGCAGGCGATGAAGACTTCCTCGGGAAGCACACACTCGACGTTGCGCGGGATCTGGTACGGATAGCCGCCGAAACCGATATCCACGGCCGCCTTACCGATTTCGCCCTCGCCTTCGTTGATGACGAAGCGCACCTTTCGTCCGGACAGGTTTGCGTGGTTGTTGCTCGCGGCTTCGTCGAGAGCGGCTTCGTCGGACGACTGTGCTACCTGTGCCACTTGCCCTTGCTGCCGGTCGAAATCGTCTAGGCTGGTCGATTTATCCGCCGCAGCGCTGGAACCTTTTGCCATTGCATTTCTCCTTGATTGAAATGAAAAAGCCCGCCGAAGCGGGCTCTTGTGTTGCCTTTTGTGCCGTCGCGGATTAAGCGGCGGTTGTGAGGGTGACGGCCGCGGCAGTGGTCGCTGTCGGGGCCGCGGAACTTGCCGCCCCCGCAGTAACGCCGCCGTGAACGTGCGCGTTGAAGTCAGTCCGGATCTGATTGAGCGCGGTCTTGAGCGCGGTCAGGTCGGCCAGGACTGCGGTGAGGATGTCGATGCCGCCTTGATGGTCATTCTTGTCTGCGATACTTGTGGTCATGATTTGACCCTCCTTTGGATATCTGAAAATGGGAAGGCCGCGCGGATTAGGCGCGGCCTTCTGTCGCGGTCGGCGGAATGCCTATCGCGTTATGTCACTCGGCTACAGCGTTGCGGCTGCTTCCACGCGGCACATGAAGTTGTCGTTCAGGATCACGCAGGTCTGCATGGCCTTCCAGGCAACGTGGCCGCGCTGGGCCATCGGGTCCGAATCGCTCGGTTTCGGGTTGACCACCATCGGAGTGATAGCGAACATCCCTTTCAGGGCGATCATTCCGAACGCATTGGCGGCGAGGTAAAGCACCGGATACACGTCGGCCAGTGTTCCCGAAGTCGAGATCATCGCGCCCTTCGCGCCGCCGCCGTCAGCCCAAGGGCTGAAAATGGTGGAAGTCAGGTAGCGGCAATCCTCGACCTTGCCCAGCTCGTTTTCATACGGGGTGACGCTCCCGTACTTCTCCGCCGGGGTGAAGTTCGTCATCGCGCGCACATCACCTTCCAGGTCCGGGTGGATCAGGCCGATGAAGCCGGGCGCGACGTTCTCCGTTCCGTAGGCCGGCGTCGAACGCACGATCTTGGTGATCGGGCGGCCGTTCTGGCGCTTGATGGAGCGCAACGCGCGCCGTTGTATGGCGACCGTCAGGGCGGTATTGACATCTGTGCGCAGCGTGCCGTTCGCCAGAATGACGTTGGTCCCGGCCTTCAGGACGCCAAAGCGCATCTTCTCGATCATCTGTGCGGCCTGCTCGCCCAGAAGCTCGATCGACTCGTTCAGCACCGGGTCTTCATGCGTATCGAGAATCACGTCCGAGATTTGGATGCGATCGCCGTACTGCGCGAGAGTGCCGGTTACGTCCGTAACGGTGAGTTGCTTGCCGTTCGGGGTGACGCCCTCGGTCAAGCTCGCCGGGGTCGAATCGAGCGCGGTGTAGCGCCGGAACTTCATCACTTTGGTCGAGTGATCCGGCATCGGTTTGGCTTGGCCGAATTTCTCCAGCACAAGGTAGGGAATGCCGCGTTTCAGGAGTTCTTTTTCGGCATACGCGGCGGTGCGAGGACTGATGTCCCCATAGACGGTATTCGACATGATGAATGTCCTTTCAAAAGGGTGAATGCGAGTACAGCAATGGATTTCGCAAACTCACTTCGCGGGGGTGTGGCCTGTCCGCTTGGCGATTGCCGATGAAAGGAAGTCGCTGGCTCTCGTATGCCGTCTGGTGCGTGGTGCCGCGTGCGGCGCGATTACTCGCGTGTCGCTCCACTTGCCTTTAAGCGCAAGGGTCTTTCTGAACTTCCATTCCCCTTTGTCCGATCGGGGGAAACGGTTGCCGGTGAGTTACCGCGCCGGAACGGCTTGTCTCTGTTGCAACTTCAATTCTTTGTTGCTACTTGAATTCGTCCCACGCCTTCTTGTAGTCGCCGGACATTTCCGGCGTTTCGGGAAGCAGCAGGCCGGATGAACGCACGCCTTCCGCAGCCGCCAGTTCGTCATCGCTGACGCCATCGGCTGCCGGCTCGGGCTGCGCCTCGGGAGCGGCTTCTTCTTTCACTTCCTCCTTGGAGGTTTCCTTGGCTTCGCCCGGAACCTGTGCGGAGAAGGCGTCGAGCATCTTGACGATATCGTTCGCGTTGCCTTGATCGATCGTTTCGACGGTCTTTGCCTTTTCTTCCGCAGGTTGGGCTTCGACCCACGCCTTGAACTCGGGCGAGGCGGCGATATCCATGAAGTTCGGATACTTGGCGGCGATCGTCGCGAAGTGGGCCTTGGCTTTGGTATCCACTATGTCGTCGATGATCTGCTGCACCGTCTTGCCCATTTCGCCCATCTTGTTGCCCATTTCGCCTACTTGGTTCGCCGCGACCTCGCCGGCTATCTTTTGCGCGCTGTCGTTGGCGATCGCCTTGATCATGGAAACGAACTCGTCTCCGAAGTCCTCGGCGAGTTTCTTGGATGCGTCTTCGGCAGATACAGAATCCCCGGCTTGCTCGGCGGCTTGTTCAGCAGGCGGCTCGCCGGCTTCCTCGGCAGGCGTGTCGCCGCTCTTGGCCTTCATGTCGGCTTCCATCTTCTTCAGGCGGCCTTCCCACGATTTCAGGCGCTGGGTTTCTTTCTCCACGTCGAGCGCGGGAGCTGCTTCCGCCGCCGGGGCGGCAACGTCTTCCGTGGCGGGCTCTGCCGTTTCTTCTGCGGGCGGCTCGGACGCTTCCTCGGCGGGCGAACCTTCTGCGGCTGCGGGTTCCGATGCCTCGGCGGCAGGCGACTCGG
>JAKALI010000419.1 GCA_021813195.1 Pseudomonadota bacterium | reverse complement strand
CTCGGCCAGCCGCGCGTCCTCTTCGCGCGCCTTCCGCATCGCCTCTTGCGCCCGCCGCGCCGCCAATTCTTGCGCTTCGGGCGATGGTTCGGTCGGGTCAGCCGACGCAGGGGCGGTATAATTGCCTTCAAGTGCCGCCCGAAGATAGCCGACCGGACTGCGCACATTCGGCTGCCCCGCCACAAAGTCGAGCTTGCGGCCGACCTCTTCTTCGCCGTGCTCCTGGAGCCATTGCCGGGCTAACCGGTCGCTGACACCCTGCTCGATCAGTCGGCCGTAGACTCTGCCTGCCCGCACCGCGTCGCCATCGTCGATGTCAAACATGGCAAGCTGTTTGTTCTCGCGGATCAAAAACCGGACATGTGTGACCGCGCGGCCAAGTTTGCGAAACTCCGGGGTGATCTCGATGTTCGAGGTGCGATTGACCTCTTCGACGGCCGGCTTGATGACCTTCGCGTTCAAATGCTTGAAGGTCTCGTAATAGGCGCTGTCGTCGACGCCCATCAGGCGGCGAAAGGTCTCGATTTCCCACCAGCCGGTGGACCCGGTACGCACGAAGCGGTAGCAGTTCTCATAAAGCGCCAGCCCATGGCCCGACGTGAACCGACGCTGGATGTTGAGGTTGATCAGGGCGAAGACCTTGGGGTCATGCAACTTTTCCGCCAAGGCCGGCGAATAGGCATATTCGCAGACCCCCGCCTTCAGTTTGGCATAGGCGAGCAGGCTCGAGACACCCCATTCCTGGCGGCCCTTCTCGTCCAGCATGTCCCACTCGGCGACCGTTTCGGCCAGACCGCGTAGCGCATCGCGCAGCGTGTCGAGGTCGTTGGAATTGTAGCCGATCATTAGGCACAGCGTGCGCGCGTCGATGCGGTGCTTGGCCTGGCTGATGAGCGTGTCGTAGGCGTTGAGCAGCAGCACATTGGAAAGTTTTCGCTGCAGCAGCGTCAGCTTTCCTGAGACATGTATTGCGGCCACATGTTTCTTGACCGACTCGCGGCGAAGCGATCCGGTCAGCCGATCGCGTGGAATTTCGTCCTGATGCTCTGCCCGCATGCCGCCCTCCGACGCTCTGTGGCGCCTCGCGGAAACCATGGCACGAAAGGGACCTGCTTGCAACCGGTCGGCGGAGACCTTTTGTTGGGCAGGGGCGTCCCGTATCCGGGTACCTAGTTTGGGGCGGATCGCACCTCGAGCGACTCGGCTATCGGCGAGGTGAGTCGAAATGGTGCTGCCAGGCGAATCAGGGTGCGAATCGGTGACGAATCGTGGTCTATATGTTGCGTTTCGGCGCGCCACGGCCACATTTTCTGCCGTTTTACCCTCCTGAAAACCGGTTCCTAAGACCGGATTCGCTGGAACCCTTCGTCCCGCAGTTGGGTACCTTTGACACCGGAGGCGGGCGCCCATGATCCTGAAAACGGGTACCGATATGCCAGCAAATGTATGAAATATATAACGTATTTAGGCGCAAAGACACTAAGAATCTCGAAAGAGACTAAACGCTTTGAAGCGGCCGATTGGTTCTTTTCATGATGATTTTCCTCCAGGTTTCGCCGCGAAACCGCAAAAGCGACCGCCCGCCTTGCCGCAAGACATAGCACTTCCCAGCTCTGCGACGATGTGCGATAGATTTCACGATAGGCGCCAAAAGAGCGCACATTCGGTGAGGACGTGATACATGAGCAAGCCGCCCGCGAATCCCCTACCCCCGCATTTCAACATTGATCCAGCACGTGCGGCAAGCCGCCTGGGCGAGCCGGTTGATTCGGCTCGCTTCGCCAAGGCGGCCGCCTTCTGTGGCCGGGGTCGCGAGGATTTGGCCCGACGCGGCTATGCGCCTGACGGTAAGAAACGCCTACGGCGCTTCTCTGTTTGGGAAATCACGAAGTATCTGATTCCGGTCGCGCCCGCACATCTGCGCCGGGTTCTGAAGGCCAACCCGGATCTGCCGCAGGGCGAGGGCGAAGCGGGGGCGAAGTGGTTTACCCTCGATGAAGTCCTGGCCTTGCGGGAACACTTCGCGACGGAGGGCTCCGCCTCCAAGCAATATCGACCTTGGCGGCCGGCGGGTCTGCCCGCGAAGATCTGCGCCGTGGCCAACTTCAAGGGTGGCTCGGGGAAGACGACGACCTGCGCCCACCTCGCCATGGCGGCCGCGCTCGACGGCTACCGAGTGTTGGTGATTGATCTCGATTCCCAGGCCTCGATGACCTCGATCCTTGGCGGCAACGTGGAAGACGAATGGAAAACTGTCTTTCCGCTCATCGCCAAGGACTATGCGAAGGCCGTCCAGGCTGAGAACCAGGTGCGCATGGCGCGGGGAGAACCGGCACTGCCGCTGGACGAAACGCTGACCGAGTCGCTGCAGGTTTCGTCGCGAAACCTTATTCAGAAGACCCACTGGCCGAACATCGACCTGATCGGCGCGCAGCTCAACTTGTATTGGGCCGAGTTCCAGATTCCGGTCTGGCGGATGGGCCTGCGGACATGGCCGCTTTGGGATGCGCTCGGCAACTTCTTGGCGGATGAAGGGGTGCTGGAAAACTACGACATTGTCTTCCTCGATACGCCCCCCGCCCTCGGCTACCTGACCATCAACTCGCTTGCCGCCGCCGACATCTTGCTGGTGCCGCTCGGTGCGTCCTTTCTCGAGTTCGACTCCACCGGTCGGTTCTTCGACATGCTCTACGCCACATTCTCCTCGATCGAAGAGGGAGAGAACGCGCAGCGTCGTCAGCTGGGCCTGCCAGAAGTGAAATTCGAATGGGATGTGGTGCGCGCGATCATCACGCGCTTCGATGCCGCGCAACAGACCGATCTGGCGAACGTCATCCAGGCGTATTTCGGCGACTTCATGAATGCCTATCGGCAAGAGTACACGGCGCTCGTGGGTCAGGCTGGAGAACAGGTGAACGGGATCTACGAGGCGGATTACCGTGACTTCAACCGCGATACCTATTTGCGCGGTCGGGAAGCGTTTGATCGGACCTATGCGGAGTTCAAAGAGCTTCTGCTTGGGGCCTGGTGGCGCGATACGCAGGTGAAGGAGGAGGGCTGAGATGGCGAAGCGTCGGAGGTTGGAGGCACCGGATTCCGTAGCCCTCGCCAACATCGAGGCGGGTTTCGCGGCGAAACCGGCGCTCGATCGCATGGGGCTGACGGCGCCGATTGCGAAGATCGCCGGGGAGATCGCGCGGGACGCCGTGCCGCTGGCGCCGGAAACGCGTGCCGTCATGGCGGGCGCCAATGCCGCCGCCGAAAGCTGGCGGGCCGCGGAGGCCGAGGGCAGGGTGCTCCGCGATTTGCCGCTTGATGAGATCGACACCGATCACCTGGTGCGCGACCGTCTGACAATGGCGACCGAGGAACTCGACGAGCTCAAACAGTCGATCCGCGCCAACGGCATGCGCCTGCCGATCGAGGTGGTGGCTCTGGACGAAGGTCGTTTCGGCCTCATTTCCGGCCTTCGCCGGGTTACGGCGCTGCGCCAGCTGCAGGCCGAAGATCCCGGCCGTTGGCCGACAGTGCGCGCGCTTATCCGGCCAGCGGCGGAAGCGGGACCGACCTATGCCGCCATGGTCGAGGAGAATGAGCAGCGCGCGGCGCTGACCCCTTATGAGCGGGGCCGGATCGCTGTCGTCGCGGTAGGGCAGGGGGCGTTCACGAGCATCGAGGCCGCTGTCGATGCGATCTTCGCCGTCGCCTCCAAGGCCAAGCGTTCGAAGATTCGCAGCTTTGCCCTTGTGCACGAACATCTTGGCGATCTGCTGTCCTACCCCACCACACTATCGGAGCGTAACGGTTTGCGGCTGGCCAGCGCCCTGCGTCTGGGTTGCAGCGCGGCCCTGCGTGAGGCTCTGACCTTGGGCACGGCCAACTCGGCCGAAGACGAGTGGACACAGCTCGAGCCGATCGTTCGGGCGTCGGAAGGTTCGGAAACCCAGCCGGAACGCGGCGGCCGTCCAAAGACCCGCGAAGTTATGCCCGAAGCGTCGTTCTCCGAAGGCGTGACGCTTGAATGCATTCGGCACGGTGACGGTTTCTCGCTCAGATTCCGCGGTCAGATGGCAACCAAGGAATTGATGGAGCGTTTGGTGTCGGATCTGGGAAAGCTCCAGGCGTGATACCTGTCGGCAGATCGCGCTGGCAAGATTCTGAGGCGGCTCGAAATCTTAAATACTTACAACTAGATGGCGTAAATACGCGCAAAAGTAGTGCATTTTGAACAGCACTGGCGCTTGACCTCGGCGACCGGTGGCGGAATCGCCGCCCCGGCATGACCGGATGGTCTCGCGCCGGCCGCTAAACGGCTATTCCTGCCGCGCGTAACATTGTCTGCAGGTTGGCGAAGGCCTCGGCCGGCTCACTCGCTTCGCGCTTGCTCTGCGACAGAAACCGGGTTGCGCTGTCAAAGAAACGGATCGCAGCGTCGGTCTCTGCATCCGCACCCGCCCGATACGCGCCGACACGGATCAGATCTTCCATGTCCGCGTAGCGGCTAAGGGCTTGCCGTGCCCCCTGCATGATCCGGAATTCCTCTTCCGTATGGCAATCGGGCAGCATCCGCGACACGCTGCGCTGGACGTTCACGGCAGGATAGCGACCCTGTTCGGCGATCTTTCGATCGAGGACGATGTGGCCGTCGAGAATGCCGCGCACACTGTCGGAAA
>JAKALI010000418.1 GCA_021813195.1 Pseudomonadota bacterium | reverse complement strand
AACGCGGGCGTACTTGGGGGTCGATCGTTTCACCGGACCCCCCACACATCATGCTCGAGAAGACTTACCAGCCGGCCGAAATCGAGCCGCGCATCACGGCCGACTGGGAGAACGCGCGGGCCTTCAAGGCCGGACGCGCGGATCGCCGCGAGGCCACGCCGTTCACCGTCGTCATCCCGCCGC
This sequence comes from Pseudomonadota bacterium, assembly GCA_021813195.1. The sequence goes on along the minus strand of JAKALI010000418.1, from coordinate 4,490 downwards.
CCAATGTCACCGGCTCCCTCCACATGGGGCACGCGCTCAACAACACGTTGCAGGACATTCTCTGCCGCTTCGAACGCATGCGGGGTAAAGACGTCCTCTGGCAGCCGGGCACCGATCACGCGGGGATTGCCACCCAGATGGTCGTCGAGCGCAAACTGGCCTCTGAGAAGGGCTTGGATCGCCGCGCGATGGGACGCGATGCCTTTCTCGCGGAAGTGTGGGCTTGGAAGGCTGAAAGCGGCGGCACAATTGTCAACCAATTGAAGCGGCTCGGGGCCTCGTGCGACTGGTCGCGGGAACGCTTCACGATGGACGAGGGCCTCTCCAAGGCCGTCGTCAAAGTCTTCGTGGAGTTGTATCGCGCAGGCCTCATCTACAAAGACAAGCGCTTGGTCAACTGGGATACGAAATTCCAAACCGCCATTTCGGATTTGGAAGTCGTCCAGGTCGAAAAGCGAGGATCGTTTTCGTGGAGCGATGGCGACCCGGATAAGCCGTTCGATCCGGCGGCTCTGGCGAAGGCACTCGCCAAAGACCCGAGCGGACACATGTATCACTTCCGATACCCGCTCGCGGCCAAAGTTGCCGGATACGATCAAGATCACATCGTCGTCGCCACCACGCGTCCTGAAACGATGCTTGGGGATACGGGCGTCGCCGTGCACCCGGACGACCCGCGCTATGCGCTTTTGATTGCAGCGGGCGCCAAAGTGAAGCTACCACTGGTTGGCCGCGAGATCCCAATCGTGGCGGATGCCTACTCCGATCCCGAGAAAGGCACGGGCGCGGTGAAGATCACGCCCGCCCACGACTTCAATGACTTTGAGGTCGGCAAGCGACAGGGTCTTGAGCAGATCAACGTGCTCGATGAACTCGGGCGCATCAACGGCGTGGTTCCCGCCTATCAAGGTCTTGACCGCTTTGAAGCGCGCGTGCGCATCGTTGCCGATCTCGCCGCGCTCGGCCTGCTCGAAAAGATCGAGCCGACCACGCACACCGTCCCACACGGTGACCGCTCGAATACAGTCATCGAGCCATGGCTGACGGATCAATGGTACGTGAATGCCGCCGAACTTGCCAAGGAGGCCATCAAAGCGGTGGAAGATGGCCGTACGCGCTTCGTCCCCGAAGCCTGGGCGAAAACGTACTTTGACTGGATGCGCAATATCCAGCCGTGGTGCATCTCGCGCCAGTTGTGGTGGGGCCATCAAATTCCAGCCTGGTATGGCCCGGACGGTCAGATTTTTGTCGCAGCCGATGAGGGCGAAGCGCAGGCCCTTGCCCGCCAAGCCTATGGCCGCAATGAACCATTAAAGCGCGATGAGGACGTGCTCGATACGTGGTTTTCGTCCGCGTTGTGGCCATTCTCAACACTTGGCTGGCCCGACGATACGCTGGAGCTCAAGCGCCACTATCCCACAAATGTGCTCGTCACCGGCTTCGACATCATCTTCTTTTGGGTCGCGCGTATGATGATGATGGGCCTCTACTTCCAAAAAGAGGTCCCCTTCCGCGACGTCTACATCCATGCCCTCGTGCGCGACGAGAAGGGGCAGAAGATGTCGAAGTCGAAAGGCAACGTCATCGACCCGCTCGAACTCATCGATGCTTATGGCGCGGATGCCCTGCGCTTCACGCTGGCGCGCATGGCAGCCCAAGGACGCGATATCAAGCTCGCAAAACAGATGGTTGAGGGCAATCGCAACTTTGCAACCAAGCTGTGGAACGCGGCACGATTTGCGGAAATGAACGAATGCGTGCGTGACCAGGATTTCGATCCGCGCATCGTCAAGCATCCGCTCAATCGCTGGATTGCCGGCGAAACCGAGCGCGCCGCCGCCGCCGTCACCGCCGGCCTCGAAGCCTACAAGTTCAACGAAGCTTCGGGCGCTATCTATGATTTCGTCTGGGGCGTATTCTGCGACTGGTATCTGGAACTGATCAAGCCGATCCTTGCAGGCGACGAAGAGGAGACCATTGCGGAGACCCGCGCCATGGTTGCCTGGGTCATCGACCAGATCTTGAAACTCCTCCACCCCTTCATGCCGTTCATCACCGAGGAGCTGTGGGCGCATCTTGTCGAATACGGCGTGGCGCGCCGTACGCTGCTGACGCTGAGCATCTGGCCGACGCCGCAAGGCCTTGCCGATCCAGCAATCGATGAAGAAATCGGCTCGATCATCGCGCTCGTCTCGGCAGTCCGTTCGGTGCGTACGGAAATGAACGTCCCAGCAGGGGCGAAGATCCCGCTCGTCATTACAGGCGCGTCCGATACGACGCGCGTGCGGGTGCGCACCCATGAAGACACCATCATGCGTCTCGCCCGCCTCGACGACATCTCGTTCGCCGAATCCCCACCCAAAGGCTCAGCCTTGATCGTCATCGCAGAGGCGACACTTGCCTTGCCCCTTGCTGGGATTATCGACATGGAGGCCGAGCGGCGGCGGCTCGCTAAGGAAATCGACAAGGCACGCGCAGACATGGGCAAGGCAGAAGCCTGGCTCGCTAATGAGGCCAATGTCGCCAAGAGCCCCGAACACGTCGTCGAACTTAATCGCGAGCGCGTCGGCGAAGGCCGCGAGAAGATCAAGCGGCTTGAAGCCGCCCTGAAACGGATCGAGGCCTAGGGAAACGCAGTCGATCAACGCACCTGCATTGGATGCTCAGGTCAACCCCTGTCCGCAGAAGCCGGTTCGGGCTTTTCTGAAGCCGGCTTCAATGGCTCAGGCTTGCCAACGATGGTCACGATCATGTTGTCCACATCGAGCAGACGCTTGGCAACGCGTCTTGCGTCTTCCAGAGTGATGGCTTCGATGAGCGCGTTGCGCTCGCGGATATAGTCGGGCCCGAAGCCCTCCTCCATCAGACCCAACAACTGCGTGGCGATTTTGACATTCGTGTCAAAGCGCAAGGCATACGAGCCGATCAGATAACTCTTGGCGTTAGCAAACTCGGTTTCATTAGGGCCCTCTTGCGCGACCTTCCTCAGCTCTTCACGGATGATTTCGATCGATGTCTTCACGGCATCGTTGCGGGTGGCCACACTACCCGAAAAGATGGCCGCCGAACGCAAGGGTTGGAGGTAGCTATAGACAGAGTAGGCCAAGCCGCGCTTCTCGCGCACTTCCTCCATCAGCCGCGAGGCAAACCCGCCGCCCCCGACCAGGTGATTGACGACGAACGCGGTGAGAAAATCCGGATCCTTGCGGGCCATAGCGCCGAAGCCGAATACGGCGACAGACTGCGGCACGTCCATTTCGACAATTTTCGTCTTGCCACCCTTTGCCGGTTCGGTCCGCGGGATTGCAACGAGATCGGGTTTGTGCGGCAACGCCCCGAAGACTTTGTCGAGCAGCTGACCAAGTTCGGCTTCGGTAATGTCGCCGACGGCGACAACACGCAAGTTGGAGCGCGCAAAGACGCGCTTGCGATAAGCTTCCAGATCCGCGGGCGTTATGGATGCGAGGCTCTCTTTCGTGCCGTTCGGCGGACGACTGTATGGATGTCCGTCAAAGGCGAGCTCGAACCAGACCCGTGAGGCAACCTTTTCGGGATCCTTTTCAGCATACACGATGCTGGCTTGGATCTGACGGCGGATTCGCTCAGCGGCGTCGGCATCGAAGCGCGGTTCATTGATCGCGAGCCGGAGTAGATCCGTCGCCGCATCGCGATTGGCTGTCAGCGTCTCAAAGTTGCCGTAGAAAGCATCCTGACTTTCCTGGAAGCTCATGCGAACGGCGAGTTCCTCCAGCCGCTCCTGGAATGCGGCAGAGTCGATATCTCCCGCACCTTCGTCCAACATTGCCGACAGAAAATTGGCGGTGCCCTCTTTGCCGACAGGATCCTGCGCGCTGCCACCTTCGAAGGAAAAGCGCAGAGCCATCATCGGATTGGCGTGGTTTTCCACGAGCCAGGCTTCGATGCCGCCCGGGCTCTTGATGGTCTTGATGTCCATGGCGCCTGCCGGTTTGATGAGCGTGACGAGCGAAAGGAGAATGAGGGTCGCAAGCAAAATTGCCGATTGGATGCCGGTGATAGACCGTGCATCGGCACGGGGACGGAGACGCGTGCTCATGATCTCGAACTCCGCAAGGGAAAGTTTTAGGAGCGGCTCTTGACGGGCGTCAATTCGGCATCTTCACCAGCCGGAGCGGCCGGGGTCAGCGTGCCCGTGACCGAGCGGCGCAAATCGATATGCTCGGCCGCCACGCGTTTGATGTCGTCCAGCGTGACTTTTGCAATCGCCTCCGGCCAGCCTTCGATCTGAGCAACGGTATGGCCAAGAGCCAAACCCCAGCCGTAGCGGCGCGCAAGCGTCGCCTGGTTGTCATTCTGATAGATGTATTCGGCAAGATAACTTGCCCGCGCCCGTTCCAGTTCCGCCGCTGTCACGCCGTGAGTTTTCACATCAACCAAAACGGCATCGAGCACGGCCTCTATTCGATCGAGGCCTACACCATCCGCCGCGACGGCGTAAAAGGATAACTTGC
>JAKALI010000417.1 GCA_021813195.1 Pseudomonadota bacterium | reverse complement strand
CCCGCACCGTCTCGATCACGTCCACAGGAAGCTTCTTGCGCAAGCGCCCGATAAAAACTTCGATCGTATTAGAGTCGCGATCAAAATCCTGCTCATAGAGATGCTCGACGAGTTCAGTGCGAGAAACCACCCGATCCTTGTGATGCATCAGATAGGCGAGCAATCGATACTCATGCGAGGTAAGCTTGACCTGCTGGCCATCGCACGTCACGCGCGCCGTTCTGGTATCCAGCCGTAAAGGCCCGCAGTCGATCTCGCTCTTGGCATGCCCAGAAGCACGGCGCACCTGAGCGCGAACGCGGGCTAATAGCTCTTCCATGTGGAAGGGCTTGGCGACGTAGTCGTCGGCCCCGGCATCCATTCCGGCGACCTTGTCGCTCCAGCGATCGCGCGCGGTCAGAATGATAACAGGCATAACGCGCCCGTCCCGGCGCCATTGCTCTAGAACCGAAATGCCATCCATCTTCGGCAGACCGATATCGAGGATCACCAGGTCGTAGGGTTCCGTGTCGCCGAGAAAATGCCCTTCCTCGCCATCGAAAGCCGTGTCCACAGCGTAGCCCGCATCCCCCAGCGCGCGCACGAGCTGGCGATTGAGATCTTTATCATCTTCCACGACGAGAATGCGCACGCGAAGTCTGGTCCCGGAGATCGAGTTGCTGATCGGCGGCTAGCAGGCGCATTATAAAGGGAAAAATGCGGCCTTTCCTAGAGCCTCACAGATCCTACGGTCGCAGTTCGCCTCATGTCCCGCCAAATGGTGCGCGGGCATCGACATCCAGGCTCTGGTGCTGGCCCGCTGGCGTACGAACGACGAGGCGGTATAAGTAGCGTGAGCCGTCCTGACACAGCGTGACCTTCACCACGTCGCCCGCAACGCGGCCCTGTGCGGCCTTCATGACCGCTTCGACGGTCGCGAGGCCCTCCGTTTCCACGATACCGGCAGCGACGGACCAGTCCGAAATACAGACGATTTCGGCACCGTCCGCAGACTGGATCATCATCAGATGCACCGCCACAATGGGAAGGAGAAGAAGACGGCGGGCGATCATGGCGAACTGCGGCTCCGGAGCTAGCAACCCGATTCATTATAACATCCCACTGAATGCGACATGAACAATGCATCGTGGCGGCCGGCTCGACGGCTCTTCCGTTTCAGGGCAAAGCTGAGCGATCGCATCAAGCCGGCGGACGCCGTGAGCGTCAAAGTCGGATCTGCACCGAACGCCGGGTGAGCGACGCGGTGGCCCGAAGACGTCCATAGATCGTCATGGCCGTGCCGATCAAGCCTGCAAGCGCCTGTAAGACCGCCCCCATCTGCCCGCCGATCTGGCGCACGAGTTCTGCCGAAACATCGACGCCGATCACGGGGCCTACGACCGGGAGGATGGCCGCTAGAGCGGTGACGATCGCGCCCCAGATGGTGAGCGAATGGCCCCACCACTTCGACGCGACAGGCGTGGGGAGGTCCGTATCTTTGCTCCGTGTGGTCATGTCATATGCTCCTGTGCGGTTTGGGGAGAACGTTTGGGATTGAACGACCGATGGCGCACCGCCCGTTGCAAGCAAGCGTTGTGCGGCCGAACGCGTGGCCTCCACGCGCCCTAACCAGCCGCGGCCGAAGCGCCAGAAGTGGGGGAGACTGCGATAGCGTGCGATCCGCAGCTCGGCGTAATGTGCGATAACCTTGGCCGGCCGGGTTTCAGCAATCGCCCGGCGTGTGAGCGGACCAATGATGCCGTCGCTCTCGACGCCCAAGGCCTGCTGCAAAAAGCGGATCGCGGCGCCGACACCGTGATTGACAGCCGCATCGAAATGCATGAGCGCGACGGGAAGCGGCAGCCATGCACATTGCGCCGGCTGCCAGTAGCGCTGCCGATAAATCGTGGCGACGAGCGCATCAGGAATGGCGCGCAGTTCGCTGATCAACCGCGGCCGGCTTGCGGCATCTAGCGTTATGCCGCGATGGGTCGCGTAAACCTTGAGCGTGATGCCCTTATTGGTTGGGCCACCGGGATCATAGGGATCGTCACTCCAGCCCCCTTCCATCTCCAGAACGTGCTTGAGCGCGAAAGCAAAGGCGCTGTCGCCGTTGTCGATTGCCGTACTGCCAAGGCCCGCGTCGAGTCCGACAATCGGCCAGCGCAACCCGAGCAACCGCGATTTATCGTAGGCAGCGACGCTGACGGAATTTGACTGATTGCCCCCAAGCAGGACCATGCGCTCGGCCGTTTCGCCTACGAGAAAACCCACATGTCCAAGAGCCGGGTTGGTTCCGCGCGAAAGCACGGCCACAGCCCCGAGGCGCCCGTTCGAAGATTCGAGCGGCTGACCCCAAGCAAGGTAGGATCGCGCGCGCAGCGACCGCGTGCTGAGGACCCCGCTGCGCTCCAGGCACGCACCCGCGAACGCCGCACACCAAGCCGTTTCGTCTTCGTGCACATTGGGATGACCAACCTCGCGAAACATGGCGAGGATGCGCGGATTGTGCGTCGCTCCGGGCCGCTCATACTCGCCAAGCTCCCGCCAGGCGGCCTCCAACCACCGTGGTTGCTCCATGTTCAGTCCTTGAGAACGGAATCAAATTACGACGAGCCGGCCGATGCCGCGACCGAAGGTGGCGCTCATCTGATGAATGCGCACTGCGACGGAGGTTTGCGGAGCCCCGAAGTCTTCCGTTTGGGCTGCTGCGGAATAGACGATGTGGGGCATTGTGGAGAGGATCGTGCGCTTGATCAGCGTGCCATCGAGGATGTCGACCTCATAGCGCTCCTCTTCTTCGCCGAGCGGAACCTCGATCTGCTGCCAGTTGTCACCGCCGATGCGTGTGCGCCGGATCCACGAAATCGTCAGATCACCCCCGTCCCGCACACCCCGCACGTGCACCGGCGCCAATGGCCGCAGACCCACGCCGCGATAGGCATGCTGGGTGGTCACGTAAGATGCGTCCGCCACAGACCGGTTGGCCGGACCGAGCCGCCAATTGAGCTGAAGACCAATCTCCGAGGCCGAAAGATCGAGCCGTGCGAGACGCCGATCCAGAAGGACGAATGGCGAGCCCGTCGGCAAGGGTGAGCGCATGGCATGCTCACTGCCCGCCTGTCCCCGTAACAGCCCGCGCAACTCGTAAATTCCCGACCCGACGAGTTCCGCCGTGAGAAATTGGACGATCTCCCACTCGCCGTCGGCGGCCCGCAAAGCCGCTACGTTGCGCCCAGAGAGAACCTGGAGCAAACTTTCAGACACCAACGTGCCCCAACCGAGATCGACGCGCAGAGCCGCAGCCCGATCGATACGCCCCACAGACCCCGGCATCAGCGGCGTCAACGTATGACCCATCACACACGGGCCGGGCACGACGCTGCGCAGCGCGAAGCCCGTAGTTTCCGGCGAGGCGTAAATCGCGACCCCGCCCGGCCAGGGTGTCTGCGTGGCTGCGATATAACCGGCGGTGGCCGGCTCTTCCCCCGTCAAAAGCGGCAGATCCAGAAATGCAAACTCTGGCGAACCTGCAGCTATCGGTGCCGAGCGCGGTGGAATGCGAGCCGTGGCAGGGGCTGCCCCGTAAACGCTGGGGTCGTACGTGAGAGCGGCGATCTGACGAGCGCCGTGATCAGCGACGTCGGTGGCGCGCACGCGTGCCCGCCGCCCTGACCTTACGACCTCCACGATATCGCCGGGCTCAATCGCCAATTGGCTCGGCGGCAGAGCAAAATTTACGCGCTCACGCGCTGCCCAGCTTTCGAAGAGCCATGTTTCTGCGATCGCTTGCGCATCCTGAGCGTCGAGGACGAGCGCCAACTCTGCATGCGCCATGCGCTGACTGAGAGTCGACAACCGCCGCGACTGCGCCACGGCGCGCTGGAAGTCGTTCGTGGGATCGATGAAGCTGATGGCTGCGCTCGCAGGAAGGTCGGTTTCTTGCCCGCGCGTCGCGGAATAGAGCCCGCCCTCAATTCGCTCTTCGACAAGTTCCTCTTCGTTGACGCTCACAGCCGCCAACCGTTGTGCGCGCGAACGGAAGGCGACGCTCCCCTGGCTCTCGACCACATCGATGAAGTAGGCGAGTTCGAGTGGTTGCAGCGCCTCCCGCGCACTCATGACGCGATCCACGACGTAGCCGGGCACCGTTCCTGCCAACGGCTCGATCGTGTAGGACGCAAAACCGTAGTCGTCGAGAATGGCTGCAAGCGTGCGCTGCAGCGAGCCACCCGCCAGCCGTCCTGTCAGCCAGTGACCGACGGTCCAATTCTCGCCGTCGCCCCACACCTCGAGATTGTTGGGGAAGGCCGGGAATGGACGGGCATCCCAGCAATACGGTAGAATCCGATCGAGCTGCACCATCCGACCGCCATAGACCGACGAGACGGGATTGGTCCCCGCAACATGATCCGGATCGGTCGGATCAAAATGACGAGTTAGCGCCTGAATGTAGCGCCGCTGCATCAAATCATCGCGCGTGCCGCGCGAGTAATGCGGCACGAAACTCTCCGAACTCTTGGGATCAACGAACACGTTGGGCTGATTGGCGCCCTTGTCGATTGCGGGACATCCGATCTCGGTCAACCAGAAGGGCTTGGATTGCGGGACCCACGCCGTGGGAATTGCGCTTTCAATACCACCGGGCCGATTGTAGTGCAGGTTTGACCACCAGGATTTGATATCCTTGTAGCGGAAGACCCATGGTTTGCCAGATCGGA